>JACRNK010000149.1 GCA_016234985.1 Deltaproteobacteria bacterium | reverse complement strand
GCTTGGTTGCATGTCCGTATACTGCCATTGAAAAGGAAGAGGTTAAGAACAGGCCGGGCGTTGTTTTAAAGATGCTGGCAAGGGTGAATGAAGGCGTCTGTCAGGGTTGCGGCGTGTGCGTTGCCGCATGCAGGAGCAAGTCAATTGATTTACGCGGATATACGGATGAGCAGGTTTATGCAGCATTGGCAGCGTTTTAGGTGTTCATGCTGAAAAACGCCCATCTGCTGTGTTGTCACTGCGGCTTCTGCGCTCAACATACTAAAAAGTATGCCTCGCTTGAAGCCTTGCTCCGCCTTGCATCTGGGATATTTTTGAGCGTGAACAGAGAGAAACAAAGCATCTGAGGCATTCTTGAGTGTGAAGTAGAAATAAAAGATTCCCTCTCCCCTTGCGGGAGAGGGTTAGGGTGAGGGGTTGGATGAGGAAATCTTGGTTTGCAATAATATGGTTTGGTTTTTGGGGAGTTTTTCAGGCTTATGCCGTTGCTATGGTTCTGCTCGGCAGGTGGAGGAGACCGGAGGCATTCCCCGAAGAGGCGTATAACGCTCTCGTCTGGCCGGATATGGTTTTTATTCCTTTATATCTTCTGACAGCGGCTCTTTTATACATGAGGAAAAAGTCAGGAGAGGTTTTAGGAGTATTTTCCGGCGGTGCTGTTACCTATGTTATGGTTTATCTTTTTGCATTATCAGGACTGCACGGCGCGGTGAATACGATTTTTGACGGCGCATTTTTAGGCCTGAATATTGGTGCAACATTACAACTTATTGGAAGATTGATTTAACAGAGGACGGACACGAATGACGGAACATTACAACTTATTGGAAGATTGATTTAACAGAGGACGGACACGAATGACGGAACACGGTAGTTCATTTGAACCCAAAATAGTCGCCTTTGTCTGCAACTGGTGCACATATGCGGGCGCTGATTTGGCGGGCACGAGCAGTAGTAGGGTGGGCTATGCCCACCATTAACCGATTTTTCATGTAATACTGGTGGGCGCAGCCCACCCTACAATGCTACATAGATTATCAGTGGATTTTAGATGAAGGATAAGCAAATGTCATCACAAACACAACATGAACAAACAGGTTTTGAACCCAAAATCGTCGCCTTTGTCTGCAACTGGTGCACTTACGCAGGCGCGGATTTGGCAGGCACGAGCAGGATGGAATATAAGCCGAATGTGAGGATTATAAAACTCCCATGCACCGGGCGCATTGACCCGCTTTTTATCATCAAGGCATTTGAGAAGGGCGCTGACGGCGTTCTGGTTTCAGGTTGCCATCCTGGAGACTGCCATTATACCACAGGCAATTACCACGCGCGGCGCAGATGGATTGCGTTCAAGAGCCTTCTGGAATTTACCGGCATAGACATGAAGCGGCTCCACTTCTCGTGGGTCTCAGCATCAGAGGCTATCAAGTGGGTTGATTTGATAAACAACATAACCGATGAAGTAAAAAAGCTGGGTCCGTTTGTGGAGTATAAGAATTTAACTGAGCGATAACATGGAAAACACACTGCGACAAAAAGCAAAAGAACTCCTTGAAAAAGGGGATGTGAAGGTTGTTATCGGCTTTGGCTGGAACGATAACATGGAAAACACACTGCGACAAAAAGCAAAAGAACTCCTTGAAAAAGGGGATGTGAAGGTTGTTATCGGCTTTGGCTGGAACAAGCGGAAGACGAGGACGACTCCGGTTTTTATCACAAAGCCGGAGGATGTGGAGAAACTTGTTTTCAATCCGCTGTGCGTGAACAATCTTTCGCTCTATCTGACAAGGAAGTTTGCTGATATAAAAGCAATTGGCAAACCTGCGATTGTTGCAAAGGGATGCGATATAAAGACCATTGCGGTGCTGATTTCCGAGAGCCAGATAAAAAGAGAAGATGTAGTAATACTTGGCATGACCTGCAACGGTGTTGTGTATAAGCAGGAACTCTGGAAAGGCGAATTAAAGCCGGAGATTATGCCGACAAAGTGCCATAACTGCGATGTGAGAAATCCGCATATTGTGGATTTTGTAATCGGCGATAAGACAAGTTTTAAAGCGCCTGAAACGCCGACCGGTATGGTGTTTGATAAAATCAGGGATTTGGATAAAAAGTCAAACTCAGAGCGTTGGGATTTTTGGATTGAGCATTTTAACCGGTGC
>JACRNK010000281.1 GCA_016234985.1 Deltaproteobacteria bacterium | reverse complement strand
TGACGGTGCTGGTAGGGACAATAGTCCTTTTATCCGATTGGGCATTAAGGGTATGGAGATACGGCGGCATAAGGACGAGGCGAAGTTCAAAAGATAAAGGCCTACATCCTGTAATCCTTCTTATCATTGTCCTTTTTGCACTTCTTGCACCGCTTATTTCCAGAATAATTGCAATGACTGTATCAAGACAGAGAGAATATCTTGCGGATGCATCTTCTGCGGAATTTACAAGAAACCCCTTAAGCCTTGCAAGCGCGCTGGGGAAGATAGCCGGAGCCTCATCGCCTGTAATGACAGCGCATAAAGGCACAGCGCATCTTTTTATCAGCGATCCGTTGCAAAGGAAGATTGATAATAAAGAAGGTTTTTTTGCCGATGTCATGTCAACGCATCCGCCGATTGAGAAACGAATTGAGATATTAAAAAGGATGGCATATCAATATGAACCCAGTTAGAAGCTATATAAAATGGGCAATAGTTTTAACTGGTAAGAGTTTTATATTTTGAAAAGGAGGCTTCTAACTGGGTGAACGAACAGTCTGACAATAAAAATCTCACCTGCCCCGAATGCGGCAACGGCCTGAAGCAAGTATATGCAGAGGCAAACTACGGAAGGATTCTCCTTCTTGACCAGTGCGATGTTTGCGGCGGCATATGGTTTGACACATGGGAGCTTTATTATCTTAAGGATGCCGAGGCAAAGAGGCTTGATGCAGTCAATATAAACAGTCTTTTAGCCGGTACTCCTATGCAAAAAGGCTTAAGTCTTTGTCCAAGGCGCTGCGGCGCTGCCCTTGAACCATTTCAAGACCCGAATCTGCCGGCAGATTCAAGGATAAACAGGTGCGCGAGATGCAACGGCCTCTGGTTGAACAGGGGCGAGTTGGTTAAATACGAAGAGCATAAAAACAAGCTGAAGAGCAGGCTCGAACAGACTCATAGCGCATCAAAGGGCGCTGAGGCCGTTTTTGCTGTTGACAGCCAGAAGGCAAAATGGGAAACAGCAAGCCGTCTCGGCGCAGCATTAAGAACACGGCCGGACAACGTTGATGCCGCTCCCATAGAAGATACAAACTGGGATAAGGCGGAATTGTCAAAGGATGCCCTGTTTCTGATTCTCCAAATATTGTTTAAGATTGTTTTCAAGATATAGTCTTGTAGGGTGGGCTTCGCCCACCGATTACTTGCAAATCAGGAGGTTTTATGAAAAACAACGCATTTCTTCTTGCTGTAGCAACTGCGCTTATATGGGGCGCAGCGCCTGTCTGTGAAAAAGTCGGCTTAAACGGCAAGATTGACCCTTTCCTCGGAGTGGTTGTAAGAACGCTCCCCATAGCATTCATCGGGCTGGCAGGGCTTGTATTCATGGGAAGGGTGGAAAGCCTTTTTCATGTTGATATGAAAAGCGCGGCCTTTGTTGCAATGGGCGGGCTCATTGCCGGCTTCATAGGCCAGATTGTATTCTACACTGCTTTGAAATCCGGCGAGGCGTCGGTTGTTGTTCCTGTTGCCGCAACATACCCTCTGGTTGCGCTTGTCATATCCGTTCTCTTTTTAGGCGAGGCTATTACATGGCAGAAGATAGCCGGCATAGGGTTGGTGGTGAGCGGAGTAATGATGCTGAAGTAAGTTCATTTTTCTTATACGCCGAGGTCCGCCTTAAACTCCATCAGCTTCATTATGTCCCTTCTGGTGATTATGCCGACGAGTTTGCCGTTATCCATGACAAGCAGCCTGCCGATGTCAAGGCTTATCATACGGGAAAGGGCATCCATGGCATTATCTTCCGGACGCAGGATGGCATCAGGCGAAATATTATCCATTACATCTCTTGCAAGTGTTGTATCCCACTGTTCTTTTGGAATCAACCGTACATTGTTTAATGTAAGCATGCCTGTAATGCGCCCGTCAGATGTATCGTGAGCCTGCCGAACTGATGAAACAGGGAAGCCGACAAAGTGGTAGCCGAAGAAATGTTTTTCAACTACTGTTGATAGTGTGGAATCTTCCGTTATTGTAACAACATTTCTGGTCATCGCATCGCCGACCTTTATTGTTTCAAGGGTCTTTTTTACCAGAAGCTGTTTATAACTGCTGTCTGCCGCCTGCTGCAGAAACATGCCTATAAATATCATCCAGAGGCCGCCGATGAAATTGCCCATGAATATCTGAAAAAAGCCAAAACCAATGAGCAGCACTGCAAAGCCTTTGCCGACCTGACTTGCAACCTGTGTTGCCTTTTGAAGGTCGCCGGTCTTTTTCCACCAGATGGCCCTTAATATCCTTCCTCCGTCCAGAGGGAAGCCGGGTATCAGGTTGAACACCACAAGAACCATGTTTATCATGGCGAGGTATCCGAAGACGGCGGATAAAACAGGTTCAGCGGAAATTGCCGCTGCGAGATGCATGAGGAGCCAGAATGTTGCGGCAAGCGCAACGCTTGCAGCAGGCCCTGCGACGGCAATCTTTAATTCCGTTATCGGGTCTTCAGGCTCTTTAGTCAAATGGGCAACGCCGCCGAATATAAAAAGCGTAATTTCTTTTACGTCAAGCCCAAGTTTGTTGGATGTATAAGAATGGGAAAGTTCATGGATAAGAACGCATGCAAAAAGCAGGGCCGCAGAGATAATCCCTACAAGGATATAGGTGAAAGTTGTAAGGCCGGGAATGGTTATGGGGAAATAGCCCTGGGCGAGGCTCCATGCAACAAGGCCGAATACAATGAACCATGTGTAATCCAGAGAAATCTGGATGCCTAAAACTCTAAATAATTTTACGCCGCGTCCCATAGTTAGGTGGTATGTGATAGGTTATCAGAAAGGTTTTATATATGC
>JACRNK010000280.1 GCA_016234985.1 Deltaproteobacteria bacterium | reverse complement strand
GCATGTATCTTGTCTTCTACAAGGTGGTGGAGCTTCAACATATACATGACGCCGACGGTAACATCCTGATCAAACGGCTCTCCGGTTCTGCCGTCACAGAGGGTAACCTTGCCATTAAGCGATAACCCCCCTTTTTCAAGCAGATTTTTTATATCCTGTTCAGTAGCTCCGTCGAATACCGGGCTTGATATAAATATTCCTTTTTTAAGTCTCTTGGCCACAGCTACAACATCCTTGTCGGAAAGATCGTTTAAAAACCTGCTGAAATCAGGAGAGCCGTATGTCTTCTTAAGCTTTTCCCGCAAGGCATTAGGGCTGAAATCTTTCTCCATGTATGCAGCCAGCTGCTCTCCCAGGCTCCTTGCAGCCCAGCCAAGATGTGTTTCCAATATCTGCCCGACATTCATTCTTGAAGGAACGCCCAGCGGGTTTAAGACTATGTCAACCGGCGTCCCGTCTGCCAGATAAGGCATATCCTCTTCAGGCAATATCCTGGAGACAACCCCTTTGTTCCCATGTCTTCCGGCCATCTTATCCCCGACCGATATCTTTCTCTTCATGGCTATATAAACCTTAACCATTTTTATGACACCGGGAGGAAGCTCATCGCCTCTCTTAAGCCTGTCTATCCTCTCATCAAATACAACCTTTATGAGATCCACCTGCTCGTTAAAATTATCAAGGGTATGCTTCACTTCCTTCTCAGCATGCTCATCTGTTATAGACACCTCATCCCACTTGCCCATAGGAAGCTTGTCTAATATATCTTCTGTAATGGCCGCGCCTTTCTTCAGAACGACATTGCCCTTCTTATCCATTAACTTTTCGGATAAATGCTTCCCCAAAAGCAGTTTCTTCACCCTCTTAAAGGCATTATCCCTCACAATCTTGATCTCATCGTCTTTATCCTTTAATAGCTTGGCTACTTCCCTGTCCTCAATAGATTTGCTTCTCTCATCCCTTTCCGCTCCTCTTCTTGAAAAAACCTTGACATCTATGACAACCCCCTCTATGCCGGGCGGAACCTTTAGAGAGGTGTCTTTTACATCTTCTGCCTTTTCTCCAAATATGGCGCGAAGCAGCTTTTCTTCCGGGGAAAGCTGAGTCTCGCCTTTAGGCGTCACCTTGCCTACCAGTATATCCCCTGGCCCTACCTCCGCGCCGACCCGCACTATCCCGCTTTCATCTAAATCCTTGAGCGTATCTTCGCCTATATTCGGGATATCTCTTGTAATATCCTCCTTGCCAAGTTTTATATCCCTGGCCATTATTTCAAATTCCTCTATATGAACAGATGTAAACACATCTTCTTTATGGAGGCGCTCGCTTAGCAGTATGGAATCTTCAAAGTTATATCCGCCCCACGGCATGAATGCAACAAGGACATTTCTGCCGAGCGCAAGCTCTCCGTGGTCTGTTGACGGCCCGTCTGCTATCACAACTCCTTTGCCCACCCTGTCGCCAACCCGCACTATCGGCTTCTGATTTATGCATGTGTTCTGATTGGACCTCTTAAACTTTGCCAGATTGTAAATATCAACCTCGTCGCTGCACCTTACAACTATTCTGGAGGCGTCCACACTTTCCACAACGCCGTCTTTTCTGGCAATTATTGTAACGCCGGAATCCTTCGCAACCACTTCTTCAATGCCTGTTCCAATAAGCGGCGCATCCGTCTGCACCAGCGGAACAGCCTGGCGCTGCATATTTGAACCCATAAGCGCCCTGTTGGCGTCATCATTTTCAAGAAACGGCACAAGCGCGGAAGCAATACTTACCAACTGATTTGGGGAGACATCCATCAGGGTAATATCCTCAGGCCTTGCCATGACAAATTCTCCGCCCTTTCTTGCAGAAACCATATCTGTGGTAAATCTGCCGTCTTTATCAAGAGGCGCATTGGCCTGAGCTATAACATGGCTCTCTTCATCCAATGCGGAAAGAAATCTTATTTTGTTGGTCACCTTGCCGTGAGCGGCTTCTCTGTATGGAGTTTCTATAAATCCAAATTCATTCACCCTTGCATATGTGCTGAGTGATACTATAAGCCCTATGTTCGGCCCTTCCGGCGTTTCTATGGGGCATATTCTTCCGTAGTGTGTGGCATGGACGTCCCTGACTTCAAACCCTGCCCTCTCTCTTGTAAGTCCGCCTGGTCCAAGAGCAGAGAGCCTTCTCTTGTGCGTAATCTCTGACAGCGGATTGGTTTGGTCCATAAATTGCGAAAGCTGGCTGGCGCCAAAAAACTCTCTCACTACCGCTGCAACCGGTTTTGGATTTATAAGGTCATGCGGCATAAGCGTCTCTAATTCTCCAAGGCTTATCCTCTCCTTGACCGCCCTTTCCATCCGTAAAAGCCCTATCCTGTATTGATTCTCAAGAAGTTCGCCGACCGATCTTATCCTCCTGTTGCCAAGATGGTCTATATCATCCACAACCCCCTGTCCGTTTTTCAGGCCAACGAGATAACGGACCACGCCGAGAATATCTTCCTTGCGCAACGTGGTAGTTTCCAGAGAGACATCAAATCCAAGTTTTCTGTTGAGCTTTAATCTGCCGACCTTTGAAAGATCATATCTGTCAGCGGAAAAGAACAGGTTGTTAAAGTGCTGCCGCACCGCAGCCACGGTAGGCGGATCGCCAGGCTTAAGCCTTTTGTATATTTCCACCATGGCATTTATGGTTATATTGGTAGTAGTATCGTCAGGATTTTCCTTGCGATAGGTTTGAATAATCTTTGTTTCCTCATTTGCAATTCTATCATTTATGAGAACATCTCTAAAGAAGGGGCCGATTCCTTCGGTAAAGAGAAGCTGAAATTTTTCTATTCCTCTTTTTTCTATATCGGCCAGCTTTTCTTTTGTAATATTCTGATTGCATTCCAGTATCACTTCGCCTGTTTTATGATCAACAATATCTCTTGCAACCACCTTGCCCAATATATCTTCTACTTCAGCCGGTATATATTTAATGCCGGCGGCGACAAGCCTCTTTATAGTTGCCCTGTTAAACTTTCTTTCTTTTTTTATAATTATCTCATCGGTTTTTGGATCCTTTATATCCTGGCTTGCCTTCCGGCCTATAAGCTGGTCGGGTTCCACCTTCCTTAATATTTTCTTGCCTTCCAGGACAATCTCCTCGGCAGGATAAAAATAATTAAGAAGCTCTTCTATAGAATAACCCAATGCCTTGAGAAGGATTGTGGCAAGCATCTTCCTCCGCTTATCTATGCGCACATAAAGCCAATCCTTTTGGTCAAATTCAAAATCAAGCCATGAGCCGCGATACGGTATTACTCTTGCTGTATACTGAAGTTTTCCGCTCGCATAGCCTTTCCCCTTTTCATATTCAAAAAACACACCGGGAGACCTGTGGAGCTGGCTAACGATAACCCTTTCTGTTCCGTTGATAATAAAAGTTCCGTTATCGGTCATGAGCGGAACTTCTCCAAAGTATATCTCCTGCTCTTTCACATCCCTTATAGTTTGGGCGCCGGTTGCAGCATCCTTATCCCACACAATAAGCCTTACAATTATCTTAATAGGAGAGGCATAGGTCATGCCTCTCTGCTGGCATTCCTCAACACTGTACTTGGGGTCCTCTAATATGTAATTCACAAAATCCAGCGATGCAGCGCCGCTGTAATCCTTTATGGGAAAAATGCTTTTAAATACGCCCCGCAGGCCGATATCGCTTTGCGCCTCGGGCTTCACGGCTAATTGCAGAAATTGTTGATATGACTTTTTCTGGACATCAATCAGGTTAGGTATGTCTACTATCTTACCTATGCGGGAGTAATCCTTTCTGAGGATTGCCCCATTTAATAAAACATGTCCCATTTCTTTCTCCTTTTTAAAAAACAGTAAGCAGTGAGCAGTTAGCAGTAAGCAGTCAAAAACTTTTACTGCTCATTGTCTACTGTCCACTGCTCACCGCTTACTGCTCACTATTTTACTTCTACCTGAGCGCCTGCACCTTCAAGCTGTTTCTTGAAATTGTCGACATCCGCCTTGGAAATGCCTTCCTTTACTGTCTTTGGAGCGCCTTCCACAAGGTCTTTTGCCTCTTTCAATCCAAGGCCGGTAATTGCCCTCACTTCTTTAATAACCTTAATCTTATCCGCACCGGCAGCTTTAAGGATAATAGTAAACTCCGTCTTTTCCTCTGCGGGCGCGCCTGCTGCAGCGCCTGCTGCAGGGGCCGCTGCCACAGCCACAGGGGCTGCCGCAGTCACGCCAAACTTGTTCTCCAACTCCTTCACAAGTTCTGCCAGTTCCAGCACTGTCATACCTTCGATATATTTTATTACATCATCTTTTGAAATCTGTGCCATTTTTAAAACCTCCGTTTTCTCATTATGAATTTTTAATTCGTAATTCTTAATTACCTTTCTTCGCCTGTATTGCAGCCAATGTATAAACAAATTTCCTTGGGACACCGCTCAAAACTCTTACCAAGCCTGTCGGCACCGCATTAAGCATACCGACAAATCTCCCCAGCAATACCTCTCTCGACGGAAGCTCGGAAAGGGCCTTTATTTCATTCAGATTCATGACCTTTCCGCCCAACAGCCCAACCTTCAGTTTAAGCTTAGGCTCATCCTTGGCAAATTGAGTGAGTATTTTGGCTGCTGCCACAGGATCTGCATAGCTCATAGCAACCGCTGTAGTTCCTTCAAAATAGTCTTTCAAAGGCTCTGCCCCGGCATCCTTTACAGCTATCATGGCAAGGGTATTTTTAACCACCTTAAATTCAACGGACACATCCCTTAAAGATTTTCTTAAGGTAGTTATCTGCTCTACCTTCAATCCCTTATAATCAGCTACAAAGGCAGCCTTAGCCTTCTTGAATTTCTCCTGAAGCTCACTTACAAGCTGCTTTTTTTCGGTCCTAATCAATTTTTTTCTCCCCCCTTTCTGTCTTTAGATTTTTTGGACAAAGACAGGAAGGGCATCTAAAATTGCCATTTGGCCTAGGTAGGATTATTAAGCTGAAAAGCCCCTACTGTCTTTGACCGTTTATCATTGACGATTTGCGATTTACGAATTATTTTTAAATCGTAAATCTACAATCGAAAATTATTTAAAAAGTTCTCTCACTCCGGCAGCATCTATTCTAACGCCGGGCCCCATTGTTGTTGATATGCTGATATTCTTTAAATAAGTTCCCTTGCTGGTAGACGGTTTTGCCTTGACAATATTCTCCAACAAAGAGGTCAGATTTTCTTTGAGTTTTTGCGCGCCAAAAGAGACCTTGCCTATCGGAACCTGGACATTGCCTCCCTTATCCACCTTAAACTCCACCTTGCCTGCCTTAGCGTCCTTCACCGCTCTGGCAACATCAAATGTCACTGTGCCAAGTTTTGGATTTGGCATAAGCCCCTTTGGCCCCAAAACCTTTCCAAGCTTCCCTACTGCGCCCATAATATCAGGGGTCGCCACAATCGTATCAAAATCAAGCCAGCCCTTAGACACCTTCTCCATAAGGTCTTCTCCGCCTACAAAATCCGCCCCTGCGTCTCTTGCCTCTTTTTCTTTTTCACCTTTGGCAAAAACCAAAACTCTTATCTTTTTGCCGGTGCCGTTAGGAAGAACCACAGCCCCTCTAACCATCTGGTCAGACTGTTTAGTGTCAACCCCAAGCCTCACAGCCATATCAACCGTTTCATCAAATTTTGCGGTAGCTGTTTCCGGAACAAGTTTTACCGCATCTTCGAGGCTGTATGCCTTTGATATGTCTACCTTTGCAAGCGCTGCATTATACTTTTTTCCCATATCTATCCCTCCACCACTATTCCCATGCTTCTTGCCGTTCCTTCAATAGTCTTTACAGCAGTCTCCAGACTTGCGGCAGTCAGGTCCGGCATCTTTAACTTTGCTATCTCCATGACTTGCTTCTTTGTAACCTTGCCGACCTTATCCTTGTTAGGAGTGGCGGATCCCTTTTCTATACCCGCCGCCTTTATAAGAAGTATCGAAGCAGGAGGCGTTTTGGTTATAAAAGAAAACGACCTGTCTGCATATACTGTTATAACTACCGGTATAATCATGCCTTCCTGTTTCTGAGTTCTGGCATTAAATGTTTTGCAAAACTCCATTATATTCACGCCATGCTGACCCAATGCAGGACCAACCGGCGGCGATGGATTAGCCTTGCCGGCCGGAATCTGCAATTTAATCTGTGTAACAACTTTTTTAGCCATAATTTATCTCCCTTAATACAGTTATGCCTTTTCCACCTGAACGAAATCGAGCTCTACCGGCGTTGCCCTGCCGAATATGCTTACAAGAACCTTTAGTTTGCCCTTTTCCGGCTTCACTTCATCTACTATGCCTGTAAAATTTGTAAATGGGCCGTCAACGACCCTCACATTCTCGCCCCTGTCAAAGAGAACTTTCGGCTTTGGCCTTACTGCCCCCTCTTCCATCTGACGCGTTATCTTTTTAACCTCTTCTTCAGAGATTGCCGGAGGGGTTGTTGTTCCACCCACAAAACCGGTCACCTTTGGGGTATCCTTCACAAGATGCCATGTGCTTTCATTCAGCTCCATATTCACCAGAATATAGCCGGGAAAAAATTTTCTGGAAGTGGTCTTTTTTTCTCCTTTTACCAGCCCTATAATCTTTTCTGAAGGCACCAATATTTCGGAAAAACACTCTTCCATCTTATTGCTTTTCACCCTTTCCTGAAGAGCAGCCTTTACCTTGTTTTCATAACCTGAATACGTATGCACTACATACCATTTTTTTGTCATAATTATAACCTAACCCCGTTAGAAAACCTGACAGAACAACTCCAAACATCATTTGCATTAACCCCATTTGGGAAATATCTTTTCTAACGGGGTTAACCCAATATCAGCCTTACTAATCTTGATAAACCTGCATCTACAAGCCCAAGCACGATGGAGATAACGAGAACCAGCGCAATAACTACCCATGTGGAAGCCACAACATGTTTTTTGACAGGCCAAGTTACCCTTTTTAATTCCTGATTAGCTTCCGATATAAATTGCTTTGTCTTATCAATCTGCTCCATGTTTACCCCTCGTTAGCTGTAACCTGTTTTGACTTTCTTTACTGTTTACCGTCCACAGTTCACTGTTTTTTAACTGGCAGGCCAGGAGGGATTCGAACCCCCAACACTCGGTTTTGGAGACCGACGCTCTAGCCGTTAGAGCTACTGGCCTGTAAAAAAACAATTAAGAATTAGGAATTAAGAATTCATAATTCTTAATTTTTAATTCGTAATTGCCTTATTTTGTCTCTTTATGCACCATATGCTTCCTGCAATGCCTGCAATATTTCTTTAATTCCAGCCTGTCAGGCGTTGTCTTTTTGTTTTTCGTTGTCGTATAGTTTCTGTCTTTACAGTCAGTGCATGCCAATGTAATTATGTCTCTCATATTTTCTCCTCAAAATAGAATATAGGTCTTATAAGTCCCATAAGGCCTATATTCTTCTTTTCTTACGCCAATATCTTAGTTACCACGCCTGCGCCTACTGTTCTGCCGCCTTCTCTTATTGCAAACCTCAATCCCTCATCCATTGCTATGGGCATAATCAGCTCTACTTCCAGATTGGTGTTGTCTCCGGGCATTACCATCTCTACTCCCTGGGGCAGTGTGGCTACTCCGGTTACATCGGTTGTCCTAAAGTAGAACTGCGGACGGTATCCGTTGAAGAACGGGGTGTGTCTGCCGCCTTCTTCTTTTGTTAGGACATATATCTCTGCCTTGAATTTTGTGTGCGGGGTTATGGTGCCGGGTTTTGCCAGGACTTGCCCTCTTTCTACTTCTTCTTTCTTGGTGCCTCTTAACAAGACTCCGAGGTTGTCTCCGGCTCTGCCTTCGTCTAATAGTTTCCTGAACATTTCTATGCCGGTTGCTACGGTCTTCTGGGTTGGTTTTATTCCGACTATTTCTATTTCTTCGCCTACTTTGATTATTCCCCTCTCTACTCTTCCGGTTACTACGGTTCCTCTGCCGGATATGGAGAATACGTCTTCTATTGGCATGATGAACGGTTTGTCTATGTCTCTTTTTGGCTCTTTTATGTAGCTGTCTACGGTGTCAAGGAGCTCAAGTATTGGGCCGCAACTTTTGCATTCTTTTTTGCCGCATCCGCATTCTAATGCTTTTACTGCGCTTCCTTTTACTACTGGTATTTCGTCTCCTGGAAATTTGTATTTGTTGAGTAGTTCTCTTACTTCAAGTTCTACGAGGTCCATGAGTTCTTTGTCGTCTACCATGTCTGTTTTGTTTAGGAATACTACTATGGCTGGAACTCCTACTTG
>JACRNK010000264.1 GCA_016234985.1 Deltaproteobacteria bacterium | reverse complement strand
CCTTTACTCCATCCTCAAAATAATCAATCACATTCAGGCATCCATAGTCCTGCTCAATCCTGAAAAAATTTTCCATGGAAAGCCCCATTGCTTCGCAGAGAATAACCCTGTTGACGCCGCCGTGAGCGACAAGGGTTATATGCTCGCCATTGTGCTTGCTCAAAATCTCATTCAAGGCAGGCATAACCCTTGCTTTAAGGTCATGTAGGTTTTCCCCATCTTTGACCCTTGTATTGGCAAGGTCTCTGAATCTGAAATCCGCCTCTTCAGGAAATTGCGCTGCGCCTTCTTCTCTTGTAAGCCCTTCCCATCTGCCAAGATGAAGCTCCCTGAAGGCGTGAATCTTTACAGGCTTTAATTCCAAAGCGCCGCATATAATCTCAGCCCCTTTTGTCGCCCTTTGCAGGTCGCTGGAATAGACAGCAGTTATCGGCTCCTTTACAAGATAAGCCGCAACATTTTCCATCTGCAGAACGCCGATGTCGGTTATATCCACATCAAAATGGCCGTTGTAGCGGAATTCATGGTGGTTTACCACCTGGCCGTGGCGGATAAGATAGAGACGGGTAATGTTCATGGATTACATATTAAACGATATGCTTGCTAATATCAAGAAAATCACCTCTGTTATCTCGCTCTGAAAACCGAATACATCTCCTGTCACGCCGCCAAGTTTTTTTCTAAAATATAGAGTCGTCAGGTATGTCAAAATGAGCAGAACAATAAAGTATGCGGCTCCAGCCTGTTTCATAAAGATTACAGACGATAACAACGCAAAAAACGATGCGAGCAGAAGTTGTTTCAAGCCTGTATACTCTGTAAACGCCCTGCCGAGGCCGCCGGTTGGCCGCGCATAATTTGCCCAGTATGCCATAGGAACCATTGACCACCTGCCGATAACAGGAAGAAGAAAGAGGATGTAATTTTTTATCTCTGCTTGCAGGCTGTTTATGGCAAGAAATTTTGTCAGGAGCAAAAGAATCAGCGCTACAACGCCTATGGCGCCGATGCGGCTGTCCTTCATAATATCCAACCGTTCTTCTTTTGTGTTCCCTCCTGCAAGGCCGTCAATGGTGTCTGCAAAACCGTCCAGATGAAAGCCGCCGTTGGTCAGTATAAGGATAAGCAAAACAAGGCAGCTTGCAATATCATGCGGCAAGAATTTTGAAAAGAGAAGATTGGCTCCAACAAGGATAACACCCTGAACCGCGCCGACCAGAGGGAAGAAGGCCGTGCTTTTCCCTAAATCCCTCTCGTCAACAGCGTCTTTGATTTTAATAGGGATAATCGTGAGAAGTTGCAGTGCGTATATAAAACCTTTCATCTTTTTGCTTCTGACCCCTGCTAACGACCTGCAGGGGCAGGCTTCTGACCCCCGCTTAAAGCCTGCGGGGGCAGGCTTACGGCTTCCTGTTCCTTTCCATCATTTCTATCAGACACCCCTGCCTCTCCGAATGTCGCCATCTCATTGTAAATCTTAACGGCTGCCTCAATCATAGATATGCCGAGCGCAGCGCCTGTTCCTTCGCCGAGCCGCATATTAAGATTAAGAATGGGTTTCATATCCATCTTTTCCAGCATTATCCAATGCCCCCGCTCTACAGAAGTATGGGCCGCAAACATATAATCTTTGACCGTAGGGCAAAGTTCGTAAGCAATGAGCGCGCCTGCCGTTGAGATAAACCCGTCAATAACAACAGGGATGCGGTTTGCGGCTGCGCCCAGCACAAGGCCGGCAATGCCTGCTATCTCGGCGCCGCCGAGTTTGGCCAAAACACCCAATGGGTCTTTTGGATTTGGTTTGTTTATTTTTATGGCATCTTCTATGACCCTCACTTTGTTTTTGAATGCGCCATCATCTATGCCCGTGCCTCTGCCCGTAACCTCTTCCACTGTCCTCTTTGAAAACACCGCTGCAATTGCGCTGGAAGGTGTTGTGTTCGCAATCCCCATCTCTCCGGTGCCGAAGATGTGATAACCCTTTTTTGCATATTCATTTGCCAGTTCAATTCCCACCTCAATACATTTAATTGCTTCTTCCTGTGTCATGGCAGAACCTTTGCGGATATTCTTTGTGCCTCTGATTACTTTTCTTGAAATAAACAATCCCCCCTCGCCCCCCTTTATTAAAGGGGGGATGGGGGGATTTTGGTTAAAATCATAATCAACGCCGATGTCAACAACCACCACATCTGTCCCTGCATGTCTTGCCAAGACATTGATGCCTGCGCCTCCGCGCAGGAAATTCAAAACCATCTGCGGCGTCACCTCTTTGGGAAATGCGGAGACTCCCTCCTCTGCAACACCGTGGTCGCCGACAAATGTGAAGATTGCCTTTTTGTTCAGCGCAGGCTTTGTATTTTCACTGACAGCCACAATCCTTGCTGCAAATTCCTCCAGCCTGCCGAGGCTCCCCTGCGGCTTTGTAAGATTATCAAGCCTCGCCTGCGCCTTTTCGTAAAAGGCTGGATTTACCGGCTTGATGGAGTTTATTGTTTTTTCGAGTTTAGACATTTGAGACCTCCTTAAAATCTTTCCCTCTTGGTGAGAGATGATATATGGTGCCAACTGTGCTAATAACAAAAAAACTTAATTTTAATTTCTTTCGTATTTCTACTGGGACATCTTTAATCTTTTTCCTAAATGATTGTTTATCATCATCTGGCAAAGCAATCCCATATTTACTATATCTGCTATTCATCCTCATAAGTATTTGCCCCAGCGCTGTTTTAAAATAACTATCTCTTGAAGAGTCTTCATATTTATTTGTAGGATTACCCTTGCATTCTATAAACCAACTTCTCCCTAATTTCTTATTAAAACCTTTTATATCGACACCATGGTTTTGATGTGTTACGGGAGAAATTTTGAATTTATTTTTCTCAAGATAGACTATCATCCTTTCCTTTATAATTTGTTCAGTCAATTCAGCCTTCTTTTTACCCATATTTTCTCCTTTTAAAGTTAGATTACACCACTATTTTATCCTCATCCCTATCCCCGCTGCCACAAAATACACTTCATCCGCCGCTGCTGCAATCTTTTGGTTTGCAATGCCTGCGATGTCTCTGAATTCTCTTGCCAATGGATTGTCCGGCACAATGCCAAGCCCCACCTCATTGGAAACAACGATAATGTTTGCCTTTGTCTTTTTGCACGCAGAAACGAGCTTTGATATTGCGGATTGCGGATTGCGGATTGCGCAATTGTGCATCAGATTTGAAATCCACAGCGTCAAACAATCCAGCAATATCACATCGTATTTTTTATTTCCCTGAATAACATCAGCAACATTTATCGGTTCTTCAATCGTTGTCCAGTTATTGCCGCGCTCCTTTTTATGCTTTTTAATCCTCTCCGCCATCTCCTTATCAAGAGCCTCTGCTGTAGCAAGATATAACCTTTTCCCGGTGATTGACTCCGCCAGTTTCAACGCATACGCGCTCTTTCCGCTCCGCGCACCTCCTAAAATAAAAATGAGTTTAGTATTCAATCCCCTTCCTCGCCTTTATTCCATTGTCAAACGGATGCTTGATTTTGAGCATCTCTGTAACATAATCCGCCATCTTGACTAATTCAACAGGCGCATCCCTTCCTGTCAAAACTACCTCAAGCCCCTCCGGCCTATTCTCCAGAAAATCTGTCATGTCATTCATATCCAGCCAGCCGCCAGACAGGACACTGTTTATTTCATCCAAGACAAGAAGGCTTATATTGCCGGAGGCGATTCTTTGTTTGACTATTTCAAAAGTTTCACTAATGGATTTTTTTAACGTCTCCGTGTCGGTTTTTTCCTTAGTAAATATGGGATGTCGGATATTTGAGCGGATAAGCTCTATCGCCGGAATATTTTTAAAAATCTCTTTTTCTCCCGAAGATGCGTTGTCAACCTTAAAAAACTGAACAAATAATACCTTGCCCCCCTGCCCTGCCGCTCTCACAGCAAGGCCGATAGCGGCAGTTGTCTTGCCCTTTCCTTCGCCGGTATAGATATGAATCAATCCTTTTGGCATAAAAATAAAAAACCCATCCCTGCGAAAGAGGGATGGGTCTGCATTTATTTGTTTCCGGCTAACCCTCTCCCTCGGAGGCATTACATCATATTCTCAGGTCTCCTGGCTCAGGGCAGCCTACTTTCCATCCCTTCCCACCCCGATGTTACATTTGGGCAGTGGTTGACGGATTTCGTTCCCTT
>JACRNK010000263.1 GCA_016234985.1 Deltaproteobacteria bacterium | reverse complement strand
CTTTGAGATTACTCTGCGATAAGACTGGAATTCCTGGCCAAGTCTTATTGGCACAGCATCCTGAAGATGGGTTCTGCCGGATTTGATGATATTATCAAACTCTTTTGACTTGGCTGATAAGGCCTTTTCAAGTTGCTTTAGCTCTACTGTCAATCCTTCTGCCATAAAAAGACCGGCAAGCCTCATGCTTGCAGGCATAATATCATTTGTTGACTGACTCATATTGACATGGTCATTGGGGTGGACTATCCTGTAGTCGCCTTTTTTACCGCCCAGTATTTCTATTGCCCGGTTTGCAATGACCTCGTTGGTATTCATATTGTGGGATGTGCCTGCGCCTGCCTGATACACATCTACGACAAATTCCTTGCGCAGTTTCCCATGTATAATCTCATCTGCTGCTTGTACAATAGCTCTGCCAATCTTTTTATTAAGGCTGCCTGTTGTTATATTGGCAAGCGCAGCAGCCTTTTTTGTCATTGCGGTAGCTGTTATAAATTCTTTTTTGGAAGGTATGCCGCTTATGGGAAAATTTTCAATTGCCCTTAAAGTCTGGATGCCGTAATAGGCATTTATCGGCACGGCCTTTTTGCGCCTTAAAGTCCTGTATGGCCTCAATCATGGCAGTGGCTGCAATGTCTTTTTTTACCCCCCCGATGCCTGTACCCATGCCGGGGAATGCTATTGCAGAGAACCCATTTTCATCGGCGAGCTTAAGCGCAGCCCGCGTTGCCTTTACAACATTTACAACCACAATGCGAACCCCGGGTATCTCCATGGTCGGCGCATGGATGACGCCCTTGAATTTCAGATTGCCCGCTGTTGTGAGTACAGCCTTGCCCACCGGTATGGGGGCGTGTTTTTTTGCTTCTTCCTCCACCAAATCGCCTGCCGCTTTTTTTATAATCATTGCTACACCGCCGCCCATAAGGCCGAGACTGTTTGCAGCGTTTACAATTGCATCTGCGTCTGCGTCTAAAAGGCTGCCTTGCATTACGACAATTTCCATACTCCCCCCTTTTTTATATTTCCACCTCTTTCCATTTTCCGCCCTTAAATTTCCACAGCATAGTTATCCCCATAGTGAAACTATATGCAAACATGCTTGCCCATGCGCCGTAAAGGCCAAAATCAAATACCATACTTGAAATGTATGCTGCCGGCAGCAACAAGAAACATACCACAATCCCTTCTGTTTTCATAACCCATTTTGTGTATCCGGCGCCCTGCAGCGCATGGGAGAGTATAAGACTTGCAGCGTCAAAGAACTGGATTATCCCAAACAGTATAAGGATATTTTTGCCTGTTTCTATAATTGTTTTCTGGTTAGTGAATATCTCAAGTATAACCCTTGGGAATAATATAAATAATGTCCCTAAAAAACCCATGCATATAAGCCCGAGCTTCATAGCCTCCCATCCGTAACTCTCTGCATCTTCTGCATTGCCTTTGCCGAGGCTTTGGCTGATCATTGTGGCAGCGGCAACTGCAAACCCGTAACCTGCAAGGAATGTAAAAGAGGAGAGGGTCATGAGTATGTTGCTTGCCGCAAGCTCTATGCTTCCAACTTGCCCTACTATCCAGAGAAAGGTTGTAAGGCCTGTCATTATAAAAAATACCCTGACCATTGCAGGAAATGAAAGCCTTAAGATGGAATTTAGAACGGATGCATTAAAGGTGTAATTGCCAAGATACCTGAATCTCGTAACAAATCCGCTCCTAAGGCTAAGGTAAAAGAAATAAGCGGCGCCTATTAAAGATGAAACAAGCGACGCAATGGCAGCGCCTTTTACCTCAAGCCGTGGAAAACCGAATTTCCCGAATATGAGAATATAGTCAAAGATAATGTTTGAGATATTCATTACAATAGCAACCTTCATAAACAGATGCGTCTGGCCGAGGCCGTCAAAAAATCCCCTGAATGAGGCTATGATGAGGAAGAATAATATGGATAAAAAGCTGTATTTAAGATAATCAATCCCATATTCAACAACCTTTATATCATCAGACAGGCAAGGAAATATTATTGGAGCAAGCAGATATCCGGCAATGGAAAATACAAAACCGGATAATACCGCAAAGACAAGCGTATTATCAAGAAGGCCGCCGCATGCCTCCCAATCACCTTCTCCAAATCTTCTTGCAACAAGGCTCTGAGTGCCAACCTCTACAGCCATCAGGCTGCTTCCGAATATCCAGACGACAAACCAGCCAAGACCCGCCGCCGCCAGAGCCTCTACCCCAACCCTTCCCAGCATGGCAGTGTCAACCGCATAAAATATGGTCTGAGAGAGCATACCGAAAAATACGGGAGAGGCAAGCTTAATAATACTGCGTTTGTTATTTGCCAACGTGCTCCTCTATCTGCGTGCAAATCCCCCGCACCATATTAACCTCTTTCTGCATAAGCCCTGTCCTTCCAAAGAGCCTTTTAAACGAGCGCATTATCGCCCTCAAGAGGTGTTTGCCGCCCTTTTCGCTGTAGCCGAGTTTTTTTAAAGTCTTTTCCAGATGAATATACATGCCATCCATTTCTTCCCACGGTGCAAGTTTAATGGACGGGATGGTTGGCATTTCTGTTCTAAACAATTCATAGCAGACTAAAAAAACCGCATGAGATAGATTAAGGGATGGATAGTTTTTGTGGGTTGGTATTTCAATGAGCAAATCGCAAAGTTTAATCTCCTCGTTTTTAAGTCCTTTGTCTTCTCTTCCAAAAAGGATTGAAACCTTATTCTTTTTTGCAGCAGTTAATATATTGGGGATGGCCTCTTGGAGCGTCAATACCGGATATCGTTCTCTCCCCTTTCTCCTTGTAGTCCCTATAACAAGGCCGGAATCCTTTATGGCATCCTTTATGCTTGGAAACACATTTGCCTGAAGGAGCGTGCCGCAGGCGTTGCACGCCATGGAATACGCCTCGTTGTTCTTATAATCAACAGGGTTAATAAGCACAAGATTGGAGAAGCCGGTATTCTCCATAGCCCGCGCAACAGAGCCGATATTGCCTGCGCTTTGCGGCTCTACAAGCATG
>JACRNK010000268.1 GCA_016234985.1 Deltaproteobacteria bacterium | reverse complement strand
TTCCAGCTGCTCTCAAGGCTTGAGGGTTTCCTTTTAAACAAGGTCTTCCGCAACGCAATCCTTTCAGCAAAGACAAAAGAAGCTATTATCGGCATAGTAAAAAAGGAAGAAGGGCTTGGCAGAGACGCATACATCCCTCTTGCAAAGCAAGAAATATTTGCAGAGCTTAATACGCAGGAGGCAGGGCTTACGGATAAGGAGGCCCTTCACAGAGCTGCCGTTGTCGGCCCGAATGCGCTCAAAAAGATTGCAGCCAAGCATCTTCTATATGATTTTCTGCAAAGCCTGACCAATCTCTTTGCAGTACTCTTGTGGCTGGGCGGCATATTGTCTTTTGTGGCAGGCATGCCTGAGCTCGGCTGGGCCATATTCCTTGTCATAACTATAAATGCATTGTTCAGCTTCTGGCAGGAATATAAGGCGGAGAGGGCTGTAGAGGCGCTCCAGAAGCTTCTTCCGCAAAAGGTAAAGGTTATAAGAGATGGAAAGGAAAAAGAGATAGCAGGCAGCGATCTTGTGCCGGGAGATATTATCTTGTTGAGTGAAGGCAATCGCATACCTGCTGACGGAAGGCTTATTGAGGCAGATGATATGCGTGTTGACAACAGCCCATTAACCGGCGAATCAAGGCCTGTCTATAAGATGGCTGAGTCTCTGGAGAATGGAAAAAACTTCATCTGGACAGAGATGCCTAATCTTATATTTGCAGGAACCAACGTGCTTTCAGGCATGGGCAAGGCAGTGGTAACGGCAACAGGCATGGATACTGAGATCGGCAAGGTTGCGTATCTTACACAGGCCATAAAGCCTGAGATGAGCCCGCTGCAAAAAGAGATGGCGCGGGTAACAAAGGTAGTAACATGGATTGCAGTGAGTCTCGGTCTTGTATTTTTTCTTCTTGGCTATAAGATAGCGGGGCTTACATATTTAGAGAGTTTTATATTTGCTATAGGCATCATTGTTGCAAATGTGCCGGAAGGTTTGCTTCCTACGGTCAGTCTTTCTCTTGCAATGGGCGTTCAGAGGATGGCGGGAAAAAATGCCATTGTAAAAAAACTCTCGGCAGTAGAAACACTCGGCTCTGTAAATGTTATATGCACGGACAAAACCGGCACGCTTACCACAAACCAGATGTGTGTGACAAGGTTGTGGGTCAATGGCAAGAATATTGAGGTTACAGGAAACGGATATGAGCCAATAGGGGATTTTATATACTTTATATTAAATGGCAAGGGCAATGCGCTTTCACATGGCGATTTGGAAAATGAAGGAGTAAATGAGCTTCTGAAGGCAGCGGGGCTTTGCAATAATGCGCATCTTGTTGCTCCTTTGCAAAAAGGCGCAGGCGGAGGATGGTCAATTTCAGGCGACCCGACAGAGGGCGCTTTGGTTGTTGCCGCTGAAAAGGCCGGGCTGCATTTGGAGGAGCTCAAAAAACAAAATCCGAGAATCGCTCATCTTGCATTTGAAAGAATAAGAAAGAGGATGACGACAATACATGAGGCAGGCAATAGACATCCGCCTCAGGCGGAGGCAATGGGAAATAGGGTTATTGCTTATATCAAAGGTGCGCCAAAAGAAACTTTAAGCCTCTGCACAAATATAAAAAAACATGGAAAGATTGTTCAACTCACAGAACAGGAAAGAGATGAGATTTTAAAGCAGAATGATTTAATGGCAGGGGATGGTTTAAGGGTTCTGGCAGTTGCGTATAGGGAAATAAATGAAGGCATGGAGTATAAAGTTGAAGAGGTGGAGAAGGATTTAACATTCATCGGCCTTGCGGCCATGTTTGACCCACCGAGGCCGGAGGTTAAAAAGGCGATTGAGGAGTGCCACACTGACGGTATCAGGGTAATTGTGATGACAGGCGACTACGGTTTGACTGCGCAGGCGATTGCAAAAGAGGTTGGCATAGGAGTGGGGACAGATTTGAAATCTGTCCCCAAGAGTATAACAGGCATTGAGCTTTCAAAACTTTCTCACAGGGAATTAAAGGAACTCCTTAAAAAAGGCGAGACAATATTTGCCCGGGTTGCGCCAAAAGACAAACTCAGAGTTGTATCCGCGCTGCAGGATATGGGCGAAATAGTGGCTGTTACAGGCGACGGGGTAAATAATGCGCCGGCATTAAAAAAGGCGGATATAGGCATTGCAATGGGTATGCGTGGAAGCGATGTGGCAAAGGAGTCAGCAGAGATAGTCCTTACAGACGACAATTTTGCAACTATTGTGGAGGCGATACGGGAAGGCAGGGCAGTCTATGCAAATATAAGAAAGTTTGTAACATACATCTTTGCAAGCAACATCCCTGAGATTGTTCCATTTATTGCATTTGTCTTGTTCAAGAT
>JACRNK010000267.1 GCA_016234985.1 Deltaproteobacteria bacterium | reverse complement strand
TCTCTCATAACTCTGAACATCTGATAAATTTGATGAGGGTGAAGGTCTAAATCTGCATCAAGAAATACAACAAAACTTCCTGTGACATGCTTGAACCCGCCTTTTAGAGCACTTCCCTTGCCGCAGTTATAAGGAAGTTTAACCGGTATTATATTGCCAAAATCATCACCCCCCCTTTTTGCCTCTGTATAAGTATTGTCCTTGCTGCCATCATCAACTAATACTATTTCAAAATCGCATTTTGATTTTTTTACTGCCCTATGAGTCTCCTTAAGGTTGTCATAAATATGATATCCTTCGTTATAGGCTGGCATAATTATAGAAATTTTGGTTTTAAAAAGCCGCATAAACTAATTTTCCTCTTGCAAAACTGATATCAGATCTAATCTTAACTAAAACAATCTCTATCACAATATTTGAAAAAGTCAACCTTGAAAGGTTTTGCGCTCACAAGAATATATATAAGCTTTTGTTAAGTTTTCTTACAAAACTCGGCAATTTTATTCACCACATATCCCTGTTCTTCTAAAGCCAGTTCCGGATAGATAGGCAGCGCCAGAGTTTCTTTTGCTGCCTTTTCAGATACCGGAAAATCTCCTTTTTTGTATCCAAGATATTTAAAGCACTGCTGCAAATGCAATGGAACAGGATAATATATCTCTGTGCCTATGCCTTGATTTGACAGATATTCTCTCAATGCGTCACGTTTTTTAACCCTTATGATATATTGATTAAACACATGACGATTGTATGGCCGCGCTGCCGGAAGAGACACTATATCCAGAATGCCCGCGTCTTTAAAAAGCATATTATACCTATCAGCTCTTTTTATCCTGTTGTTTTCCCATGCCTTAAGGTGTTTCAATTTTATTCTTAATACCGCTGCCTGTATTTCATCCAACCTGCTGTTTATGCCTACAAACTTATGATAATATTTTGGTTTGCTTCCGTGCACCCTTAAAATTCTGACCTTTTCTGCCAGTTTCTCGCTATTCGTAGTCACCATGCCGCCGTCTCCAAAACCGCCAAGATTTTTTGAGGGATAGAACGAGAAACTCCCGAAATCACCCATGGAGCCGGCCCTTTCCTCTTTATATTCTGCGCCAATGGTTTGCGCTGCGTCTTCAACCACAGCCAGTTTATGTTTCTTGCTTATTTTCAGAATTGGCTCCATTTCAGCACACTGGCCGTAAAGATGAACCGGGATTATGGCCTTGAGCCGCGCCCTTTGAGCCGCAGTCTGTTTTTTTATAGCATATTCCAATTTTTCAGGATCAATATTGTAGGTGTCAGGCTCTATGTCAACAAAAACAGGGATTGCATTAAGTCTTGCAATTGAGCCTGCTGTAGCAAAGAATGTATACGGCGTTGTAATAACCCTGTCTCCGGCGCCGATGCCGGCAGCTATAAGCGGCAGCAATATAGCGTCTGTTCCGGAAGCAACGCCTATAGCAAATTTTGTATTACAATACTCCGCTATCTCCTGTTCCAATGCTCTTACATTTTCTCCAAGGATAAACGACTGATTATCACAAACCTTTTCAATCTCTTTTAACGCCTCTTCCCTTATGCCCTGATACTGGAGCTTGAGATTTAATAATGATACCTTCAAATATTCCTCCTTAATAGTATAGCTTTTGTTCTAATGAGTAACAGCTAACAGCCTCTTTAGCCAGCCATTTTTTACGCTGATTGCCCCTTCAGGGCAGATTTCCAAACAGCAGAAACATCGTATACATTTATCATAGTCAATGTTAATTCTATCCGTCTTTGTCATAATCCCGGGAGGGCATATATCAACGCACATAAGGCATAACGTGCAATCTTTATTGTTTACTTCGGGCCTTGCCGTAAGCGGCTTTCTCAGATAGCTGTGAAGCGAAAACGGGAGTTTAAATTCTGCGCCAATCATTGGAGGAAACTTAAAGTCTGATATTCTCACATCTTTTATCTTTTCCCCAATGACGTTTATCTCATCTATGTCTGTTATCCCGGTCTCATCCTCTTTCGCAACCTTTGTTGTAAAAAGGTCATTTGCCTTAGCGCCCAGAACCTCTGTTATAACACTGTCGAGGGCTATGCAGTCAGGGGATGCAAATAAAAGTCCGAGCCTTCTCGGCTCCCCTCCGCTTCCCGGCCCATTTCCCTCCATACCTACTATGCCGTCAACTATTGTCAGTCTGGGCTTTAGAAACAGATATGTATCAACAAGCATCCTCGCAAAGGCATTCGTATCAACGCCTGCTGCCATATGCCACTGCGGTTTTCTGGCGCCTACGACACAACCAAACATGTTTTTCACGCCGAGGGTTAAAAACATCTGGGCATGGGTCTTAAGTTTTGGAAGGTTTATTATGCCGTCGGCCTCTATCGCCTCTTTTGCGATTTCAAGCCTCTTAAAGGTTTTACCCGCAGGATTTTCCACACTTATAGATGTGGCAAGGCCTATCACATCTACATCAAATTCTTTTGCAACTGCCGCAATCCCGCATTTCTGTGCTACGCTCGCAGCGCTGCCGATCCCCGGGCTGTCGCCCACGACAGGGGTTGCCCCAGCCTCCTGGACAAGCTGTATCACTGCCCTTACTACCGCAGGATGGGTTGTTACTGCCGCTTCCGGGTGTTTTGCGGAAAGGAGGTTTGGCTTTAATAGGATGCGCTCGCCCTTTTTTACAAATGCCCCAATACCGCCGAGGAGGTCTACAGACTCTTTTACCGCCTTATAGACCTCCTCGTTAACATAATAATTGCATTTAGTAATAACTACATCTGGTTTCATTTAGTAGTTGCCGATTCATCGGCG
>JACRNK010000253.1 GCA_016234985.1 Deltaproteobacteria bacterium | reverse complement strand
TTGATTGGAAAGAATGAATAAAGAGATTGAAATAGTCGGCGCAGGGCCGGCAGGACTTGTGGCAGCAATAAACCTTGCAAAGGCAGGCTGCAAGGTAACGGTCTATGAAGAAAAATCCGAAGTCGGCCACAGATTTCACGGAGATTTTCAGGGGCTTGAAAACTGGAGTTCAGAAGAGGATGCGGCTGTTCTTTTAGAGCGATTGGGCATCAAAACAAATTATACCTGCCAGCCATATAGCGAACTTACCGTATTTGACGCAAATCTTAATAAGCGGATTATCCGGTCGCAAAGACCGTTATTTTATCTTGTGCAGCGGGGCCATGCGCCCGGGTGTCTTGACCACGGTCTCATGGAACAGGCAAAAGAGGCAGACGTTGAAATCGTTTTCAATAAACGTGTTGACAAACTTGAAAGCGGCGGCATTGTTGGAATTGGCCCAAGGGCGGCTGATGCAATTGCAAAGGGCATTATATTTAATACGACTATGGAAGATACAGCAGCAGCGATTCTGGATGATACTCTTGCTCCTAAAGGTTATTCATACCTTTTAATCCATAAGAATAAGGCTACGATGGCAACCTGTATGTTTAAAGATTTTAAAAGAGAGAAGGAATGTTTTGAGAGGACTGTAGAGACATTTAAAAAGGTTTTTCCTAAACTTAATATAACAGATGCAAAGGAGTTTGGCGGTTACGGCAATTTCTTTTTTGGGAAGCCTGCATTTGAAAACGGCAAATACTATGTAGGAGAGGCAGCAGGGCTTCAGGACTGATCCTTTTGCAAGCTGGAAATATAAAAGCAGACTTGTTGATAAAGGCTGCCACGGTGAAGGCTGCGCCTGTGTCTGGTGCAGGTGCAAAAAGGAAGAGGTGTGCTGATATGCATGGCGACAACATAGCATATGCCTACGGTTTATGGTCTCTTGTCATAATCAATGTTGCACTGTTCGCATTTTTTATCTTAAGCTATTTGGCCCCGGTCAAGAAGCGGGAATGGCGTTCAATGGGAGTAACGCTTGCCTTTTTTGTCGCCCTGTTTACAGAGATGTATGGTTTCCCGCTCACCATCTATATCCTTACAGGTGTCCTTGGCAGCAGGTATCCTGCGCTGAATCCATTTTCCCATGCAAGCGGACATCTATGGCTTACATTCTTTGGCGGCGGGGCATTGATGATGACAATTATTCATCTAATCAGTAATGGTTTGGCCATCATAGGTTTTGTAATAATGTGGAATGGCTGGAAATTGATACACGGCGCTAAGGGCGGGCTTGTTAAAGAAGGGCCTTATGCGTATGTGAGACATCCGCAGTATTCGGGGTTGTTTTTAATCATGCTCGGTATGCTCATCCAGTGGCCGACAATCATAACAGCCGTGATGTTCCCTGTGCTTGTCTTTATTTATTACCGCCTGTCAAAGAGGGAAGAGGGAGAGATGCTCAAGACATTCGGAGAAGAATATAAACAATACTCAGAAAAGGTTCCGATGTTTATTCCAAGGATTGGGAAAAGGGGGTGACAATATGGCAACAGACCCGGTTTGCAGGATGACCATAAGCGAAGAAAAGGCGGTTGAAAAGACAGAATACAAAGGCAAGACCTACTATTTCTGCGGAAAGGGGTGCAAAGAGAGGTTTGAAAAAGAACCTGAAAAGTATCTTGGGGGAGAAAAGAAAGATTGGATTAAGGGGTAAAAAATCAGGGAATGGCATAATCTTTGTTTCCGGTGTAGAATATGCCGTGAAGATAATGACAGGAAAATAGGGTGTTGATTCCATGTCATGAAAAATAATATAAGAAAGGAGGTGATACGGATGAGTATTTCAAGGACAGTTGTTGCAGCGTTTTTTTTGGTTTTGCTTATGGCCTTGCCTGCGTTTGCCGATGAAAAACATGGTGAAAAAGGCGGCATGATGGGAGAGCATGGGATGATGGGCGGTCCTGGCATGATGATGGAAATGAAGGAACATCATAAGATGGCGCAGGACATGATGGGGATGATGAAAGAGATGATGCAGATGATGAAGGAGATGTCCCATATGCCGACCGATGCGCAGAAAAAAAGGCTTGACGAGATGATGATGAAGATGGATGGAATGATGAAGATGCACGATGAAATGATGAAGAAGAAGATGGAAAAGATGGAAGAGATGAAAAAGAAAAAAATGGAAGAAAAAGAAAAACACTGATGTTAGACGAAGGGCAACCTCCCCCTGTCCCCCTCCATGAGGGGGATAAAGGGGGAGGTTGCCCTTGATTTAAAGAGGAGATGAGATAGCATGGCAAAAGATCCTGTATGCGGCATGGATATAGAGTCGTCCAAAGCGGCAGGGACATCCGTCTATAAAGGCAAGACAATATATTTCTGCAATCCACGCTGTAAAGAACGATTTGACGCAGAGCCTGAAAAGTTTATGGCTGCGCCTGCCGGCTCTCATGCGGAGATGTCCTCTGCTGTGCCAGGCGCGCATGAAACAGCAAAAGACCCCATCTGCGGCATGGTGGTGGACAAGCAACGTTCGCTAAAAAAAGAGATTGCAGGAAGAGTCTACTATTTTTGCAGCGACGGTTGTTTGAGGACATTTGAGGCGCCTGAAGAAGAGCTTAAAAGCATGAAAAGACGGGTCTCCATTGCGCTGGCAGGAGTCCTTGTCCTTGCAATACTTCGGGCCGGTTTCTTTCTCGGCCTTGCGGCAGGCGCTACAATAATTACATGGGCTCCTATCCCGCAACTCCCCTGGTTTACATGGGGTGTCTGGTTATTTATCCTTGTAACCCCTGTGCAGTTTATAGGCGGCTGGGGTTTTTACAAAGGGGCGTATAACGCGATAAAGAGCAGGATGATAAATATGGATTTTTTAATCGCCCTCGGAACAACCGTTGCCTATGTATATTCGGTAGTAGTGATATTTGCCCCGGATATACTGCCAGTAAAGGTTGAGGAGCGAAATGTATACTTTGAAGTCTCGGCTGTTATAATAGCATTTGTTCTTCTGGGCAAATACATGGAAGAGATTATAAAGAAAAAATCATCTGCCGCCGTAAGAAAACTGCTGGATTTAAAACCGCAGACCGCACGTGTAATCAGAGAAGGACAGGAAATGGAGATTCCGGCAGAGTTTGTTCAGATAGATGATGTTGTGGTTGTAAGACCGGGAGAGAAGATACCGGCAGACGGCGTGGTTGTTGAAGGTTCATCGGCAGTTGATGAAAAGATGATAACAGGCGAGAGCATACCGGTTGAAAAGAAACCTGGAGACGAGGTCGTAGGCGCAACCATGAATAAGGCCGGGATGTTAAAGTTCAAGGCCAAAAGGGTTGGCGCAGAGACCACACTGAGCCAGATTATCAAAATGGTAGAAGAGGCGCAGGCATCCACAGCGCCTATATTCAGAGGATAGCAGACCAGGCGACCGGATATTTTGTGCCTGCCGTTGTCATTACGGCCCTTGTTGCGTTTTTCGGGTGGTGGCTTGCTGCGGGGAATTTTCCGCAGGGGCTTCTGGCATTCATAGCAGTTCTCATTATCTCATGTCCATGCGCGTTGGGTATAGCAACCCCGGCGGCATTGATGGTCGGCGTGGGCAAAGGCGCGGAGGCAGGCATACTCATAAGAGGCGGAGAATATCTGGAGCGGGCGCAGAAACTTACTACAGTTGTCTTTGATAAGACAGGGACGCTTACCAAGGGCGAGCCTTCGGTAACGGATATAATATTAAATCCCCCCATCCCCCCTTTGCAAAAGGGGGGCGAGGGGGGATTGAGTGAAGATGAGATTTTAAAATTCGCTGCGATTGCGGAAAAGGGTTCCGAGCATCCTCTTGCTGAGGCTATTTTAAATGCTGCGAAGATGAAGGGTTTTGATGTCCCGGATGCGGATTCCTTTGAGGCGGCGCCGGGCTATGGCGTCAAAGCAGGCTATAAAGGCGAGGCCATACTTTTAGGAAATAGAAAACTGATGGAGAAAAACGGGATAGAAGCGGCAAGT
>JACRNK010000252.1 GCA_016234985.1 Deltaproteobacteria bacterium | reverse complement strand
CTTCGGTAAAAACTAATGTCAGACGATTTTGGAAGCTCATGAGCGATTTCTTCCAGCGAGGCCTTTTTATGCTGCGCCGTATCGGCAAGGTCAAGCGCCAGCCTCATTGCATGGAGGCGCAGCTTTGTAAATTCTTCTGTCTTCGGAAGCTCATCGGCAATGCGAAGGAGTTTGGTTTTCCTGCTGATAGGTTCGGTTATGCCGTCCGCCGCCTCTATTGCGTTTTTTATCTCTGTTTCAGTGTTTATCATGTGTCAATCTGTATTGCTTGTTTGATGTCTATCTTGCCGAAGCCTGTATTCGTAATCACGCCGTCTTTTCCGATTATTACCTCTATCTTTCCCTGCATGTAAAAATCCGTTTCTTTATAGCGATTGCCGAAGAAATAAAATCTCTGGTTTGTTGAGCCCCTTGCCAGAAGAGACGGTTCTTTTTTTGACTCCACATATCTGCCGTCAATCAGCACATCAATGAACTCAAGGCACGGGCGGCATTCCGGTTTTTGTTTTAATTCTTTATAAGCAAACCCTGTATATACGACAGTGGAAAGGTTAAACTCTTCTTTGGCTGTTTTTAATATCTCAAGCAGACCATCCGGTTGCAAAAATGGTTCGCCGCCGCTTACGGTGATGCCTTCTATGCGATTGTTTGGAGGATACTTTTTGAATAGAGCGGCAGGGGAGTAACGGCCGATTGTCTCGAATGAATGCGTATCAGGATTAAAACAGCCTGGGCAATTTTTATCGCACCCTTGAAAGAATATCACCATTCTGTTTCCTGGGCCGTTTACCTTTGAGAGCGGTATTGTTGAGTGTATGTTTATAAGTATATTTTCAGACATCGCTTGCTTCGCTATCTTTCAGTGTCTATCTTTATCCTTACCTCCCTGTCCAGTTCATCCTTTTCAACAAAACTCTCCACCTTGCCCAGCGCCTTTGATAAATGTTCAGCCGCTTCCTTGCAGTCTTTGAATATGCTGGAATCTATTTCCACCTTGCCGTCAGGGGTTATTTTTATCCTTATTTCTCTGTCCATGACTATCTCCTCAACCCTTCAAAAGTATCACAATTTCTCCGGCTGTTTCCGATTCTTTTGCGATTTCAAAATCCAGCGGCAGATTGTCTTTAATAGCTTCATAAGCGTAGAATTGCTTTAACCTGTCCGAAAATGACCTTACAACCCTTGCGTCTCCTGCCACCTCAAAATTGCCGGTCTTTTCCTTGGCTATATTTATTATGTCACCGGATCTGTCAACCTCTATCTTTTCTTTCCTTTCCTGCAACTGAAAGTTGGTTATCTCGCCCCTCCGCTTCATCTCCTCCAGCGCGGACAGAACATATTTTTTATTAGTTATCTCTGTTTTGATGGTTGTGTAAAAAGACATGATGTTCTCCTGTCAACAGCCCTCTATAAAACATCCTTCTTTTATGAGAAACTCTCTTGATTTCAATATTTGCACACCGTTGTAACTATATAAATCCAGCAAATGTTTATCCCCTGAAATGATATAATCTGCTTTGCCGTCTACTGCGCAGTCAAGAAAGATATTATCTGTGGGGTCAGCCGGGATAGCTATAATCCTGCTGCCGGTCTCTATAAAGGTGGAATGCATCCGCAGATCCCTGATAAATGGCGGTATCTCCCGCGGTGCAAGTCCGAATTTCGTATAACCTAATACGCGGATAAATTCTTTCTCCATTTCAGCGCTCAGAAGCATGATAAACTTTCCATCGCGTATCAAATCGTAAATAACCCGTGGATGGCCTTTCCAGAACAAGGCCGAAATAGTAACATTTGTGTCCAAGACAACCTTTTTCAACGGATGCCTCTTGACTCGTGAATAATCCGCTCTATGTCCTGTTCAGTCATTTCCGCGAAGCCTTTTTCTCTGGCAAGGGATTCAGCATAACTGTATACATCCGGTTCTTCCACAGGCATCAAAACCACATCGAAAACATTCCCTACCTCGTTTGCCGCGTCCGCCGGCAGAGAAAGATGTCCATCCGGCAATACCTTGCCTATAAATCTTCTTGTAGTAGCCTTCATAATTATTTGCCTCCTTAAATCGTTATGAACAAACCCTCTCAAAAAGCCGTTCCGAACCGGTTTGAAGAAATGAATGAACAACGGTTCCTTTTTTATATTTTGTCATAAAGCTCCATCCCCTCGGCATTCCAGTCGGTCTCAAAGGTTTTCAGCCTGCTTCTCAAATCCCCGGCTTCTTCCTTTGTGATGCCTTTTGCCCGCAAATCCACAACTTTTGCCTCTTCTGAATTCAGAAAGGTTATAATTACCTCGCTTTCCTTCAAATGAGGCTTTTCATAAAGCTCGACTTTCCCATTCCTATAATGTCCCTTGATTGCTTCCAACATATTCATTTCCTCCGTTATTGATAATCCTTTGCCGGATAGCAGAGCAATATATATCCTGCTCAGCCTGAACTTTAATTCTTATAGCTTATAATGTTATCTCCCTGTCTGTTTTATTGATCCTCCCCCGAAAAAATAGACACACAGTTAAGCTGCATTAGCCTCCTGTTCAAAGGCAAAGGGCGAAAGATAGCCCAATGCCGAATGCCTCCTTATCCGATTATAGAAGACCTCTATGTAT
>JACRNK010000256.1 GCA_016234985.1 Deltaproteobacteria bacterium | reverse complement strand
CGAGAGTTCCTGTCGTCTCAATTGTCCTTTGAACGGTTTTACCAAGAGCAACCGCCGTATTTATTTTAAATGCACCCTCCCCTTTTTTCTCAGCCTTTTTTGCCGCTCCGTTTTCTTTGGAACAAGATGTGAGAATCAGCAGGACAGTGAATAGAGATAAAATCTTTACAGTTGTTTTCATTGGGATCCCCGTTCAAATAAATTATTTACGATTTACGAATTAAAGATAATCTTTCGCTGAAACAGGTTTTTGTTGGTGTTTTTTATCTTTTGCTCCATAGGAGCATACTGTTTGTAGAAATCAATGTTCAGAAAATATTTTTAGCTCCGTAGGAGCGACCTATCTACAAACAGATCGCCTCTCCGAGGCTAAAACAATGAAAAATCTTTGTATTGTAGTATTGCTCCGTAGGAGCATACTGTTTGTAGGTCGCTGTTAATTATCATTCGTCATTTCCTAATTGCCTTTCCCCATCATCATATCCTCTAACAGAATGCCGACACTCTTTTTTAATTCCAGGATTGCGATCTGATAATCATATTGGGCATTGGACAGATTGCTCTGGCTTGACACCAAGGTTGTGTTTGCATCTATCACATCAACATTGGTTGCAAGACCGTATGTAAATTGTTTAAAAACCATGTTGTAATTCTCTTCCGCAAAGGATACCTGCCTTTTAAACGATTCTATAATGGAGGCATACGTCTCAAGATTATGAAATGCCTCCTTTACCGCAACTTCAATATCCTTTCTCAAACTTATCCTCTTAAATTCAGCCTGTCTTCTTTTGCTCTTTGCCTCATCAAGCTCAGCCTTTCTCAAACCGCCTTCAAATAAAGGATATGTAAGCGTAATCCCGCCGTAGATACTCTCGTCATTGAAAAATGTTGTTTTTGGGCTTTGGTCCCTTTGCGAATAGACTGCCTGCAGTTTAAGGCTCGGCAGAAAATTTCCCTTTGCATAACTAATCGCCTCATCGGCAATATCTTCGCTTATCTTGCTCTGGATATAATCCCGCCTTTTCTCAAGAGAAAGAGGCACTAATTTATCCAGGCTTGCATCCGGGATAGGTTGGATATTCGGATTGGCAACCTTAAAATTTTCGGATACGCCGAGAAACCTTGTCAATTTATCTTTCGCCACAACAAGGTCTTTTTTGGCATTGGCAAGGTCTGCCTCTGCGCCTGCCACATCCGCCTCTGCCCTTAAAACCACGGCCTTTGTCACATCCCCTACCTGAAACCGCGCGCCGGCCACCCTCCTCTGCTCAGCCGCCCTTTTGAGGGCAGCTTCTTTTATCTCCACTGTTTTTTCTGCTTTCAAAACGTTGTAATATAAATGAGAAACATTGATTACAACCCCCTCTTTTGCAGCATCAAGACCGTATCTGCCGGACTCTGTAGTCTTTTTTGCTTGTCTCCATAGACTCCACTCCTTGCCTCCTGAATATAACGGCTGGGTAAGGGTTACATCAAACGAAGAATTATTCTCAGGTTGAACATTAAAGCCTCCCGATGTTTTGCTTCCGGAATATTTTGTATAATTGCCGTTCGCAGTAATATTAGGCAGCATCTGTGATATTGCCTTGTCAATGGCGTCTCCTGCCTGATGCAGATCTTCCTCAGACAACTTAACGGATTCATAGTTGGCAATGGCAAGATTAGAGGCTTCGGCAAGGGTGATGGTTTTTTCTTCGGCGTGAACTACAGTAGGCAGTAAGCAGTAAGCAGTAAGCAGTAATAAAAATCTTTTGAAATTTGAAATTTGAAATTTAAAATTTGAAATTTTCATACCCTCCTCCTCTCTATACCTTCAAAAAATATATCCACAAATGTATCTGCCACCTTTCTTATAGGTATTTTGAAAAATTTTTTCATGCCATAAACCTCCTGTGTCATGCTGTAATGAAGAACCATGCCCAGAAACGCCCTGGCCGCCAGATGCGCATTTACCTTTCTGAAGCTTCCATCTTTTATAAGGCTGCCAATATGCTTCGCCAAATAATCCATTATTTCTAATCCCCTTGTTTTTATAAATATATCGGAAAGATTTGACTCTTCCAATGCGCTGAACATAAGCAGTTTCATAAATGTGGGGTCATCCTCGTGCTTTTGCATAAGATAAACGGCTATTTCTCTGAATACATCCCTTCCCTCTTTGCCTTCTAATTTTTTCATCATGACCGACTGTCCCTGCCTGTCATTGCACTGCATGTCAATTATAGCAGAATAAAGGGCTTCTTTTTTGGCAAAGTGTCTGAAAATGATTGCCTCGCTAATCCCGGCCTTTTCCGCTATCTCCCTTGTAGTGGTTCCCTTGAAGCCCTTCTGCGAAAAAAGCCTCATGGCAACCCTTACAATCTGGCCGCTTCTCTCTTTTGCCGTCAATCTTTTTTTAGACATGGTTTGCTCCGCAGTATCAATTTAATACAAACGCATTAAATGTCATTACATTGTAGGGGTCAGATTCATCCGATCCGATATGCGGGTTTTATGAATCAAACCCTTTGCAAGGCTTTTTGTCCCCCTCTGGAGGGGGCAGGGGGAGGAAAATTGAAGCAACACTGTCCACCCCCTTAATCCCCCGCCAGCGGGGGACAGTAAATGACACTTTACTTAATGCGTTTGTATTAGTTAGTAAGCGCTTACTATATATCTGGATATGCAATTTGTCAAGTATTGACTGGCTCATCCCTCTCTGATACAATCCTTCTTATGGAAATTTCTACGGAAGATGTTTTAGCCAAAATCAACTCGTTGCAGAAAAACCTCGAAAGGATAATCAAAGGAAAACCGGATGTCATCAGGCAGGCTATAACAGCCCTTATTGCCAAAGGGCATCTGCTTATAGAAGATGTCCCGGGCATAGGCAAGACAACCCTTGCCCACGGTCTTGCCAGGTCAATAAACTGCACCTTTCAGAGAATCCAATTTACCAGCGACCTCCTCCCCTCTGACATTACAGGCTTTACCATATACAACCAGGAAAAACATCTGTTTGAATTTAAACCCGGCCCTATCTTTGCCCATATTATACTGGCAGACGAGATAAACCGGACAACGCCAAAGACGCAGAGTTCCTTGCTTGAGGCAATGAATGACAGGCAGGTCTCTGTTGACAAGACAACCCATCTGCTGCCTGAGCCGTTCATGGTTATTGCAACGCAAAATCCGCTGGAATACGAAGGCACATATCCGCTGCCCGAATCTCAGCTTGACAGGTTTATGATGAGGATAAGGATAGGCTATCCTGAAAGAGAGGCTGAAAAGAAAATACTTCTGTCTCCTTCCGGCGACCTTCAACCGCAGCACCT
>JACRNK010000121.1 GCA_016234985.1 Deltaproteobacteria bacterium | reverse complement strand
TGTCAGGGAATGGGGTCAATTCATCTAATTTTAAGATAAGCGCGCTCTTGTCCAAAAGCCGCATAACAGCCTTTTCTCCGAATATGGTAGGGAGGGTGGAAAGACGTATGTCTATGTCGCTGCTGCCGACCTTGATATTAAATCTTCCGTCCTGAGGGAGTCTTTTTTCAGCGATATTCAGGCCGCCGAGTATCTTAACCCTTGACAAGACGGCAGGATGCAGTTTAAGGGCAAGATTGCTCATCTCATGCAGAATGCCGTCCACCCGCATCCTGATCCTTAAAGTGTCCTCATCAGGCTCTATGTGTATATCGCTCGCCCTTTCTGTCACGGCCTGAGATATCATAAGGTTTACAAGCTGTATAACAGACGCCTCGCCAGCTATCCTTTCAAGCTTTTCAGGCATCTCCTCCTCGCCTTTAAGAAGCTCTATCTCCGCGCCTTCAATGCGTCTGGCAATCTCTTCCATGGAGCCTGCTGCGCCGCCGTAATATTGCTCAATAGCCTTTTGAATATCCTGTTCTGTGGCTACAGAAGGGAGTATCTGATAACCGCTCACCTTTTTAAGGTCATCAGTCGCAAAGACATCAAGAGGGTCAAACATGGCTACTTTTATAGTATTTCCCTCTTTTGCAAACGGGATAACCTTGTATCTTCTGGCCAATGCTTCGGGTATAAGTTTAATAACCTGAGGCTCTATAATTACGCCGCTGAGCGAGGCATACGGGATGTTAAATTGATGGGCAAGCGCCTGCGCAATGCCTTCTTCAGTCACAATCCCCATATTGACCAAAGTCCTGCCGAGCCTGGCGCCTGTTTTTTTGCTTACATTAAGGGCATCTTCAAGCTGCGCGCCTGTAATGAGGCCGGCGTCAACAAGAATTTCACCTATCTTTTTAACCTTCCGTATTACGGCCATGAGACTCCTTTAAAAAAATATAGGCTATAGGTTATGGGCTATAGGGTATGGGTTTAGAAATTCTAATATCCAAATTATAAATTTTAAATTTAAAATTTTAAGTTTAGAATTTAAAATTTATTTGCCCATTGTCTGTCGCTTATACCTGTTATGAATTTTTGTCAAATAAAAAAGGCCGTGGCTAACCGCCACGGCCTTTTTCTCTAAATCATGTAGCCGCAACCTTTACGGTTGCGTTAAGCGCAGTGCGTAGGTTGGGTTGCGTTTTTCAACCCAACGTATTGCAACGGTTTGTTGGGTTTCGCAAAGCTCAACCCAACCTACATGGCTTATGGTGCCCAACGCCAAGCTCACTTGCGCTTCTGGCGTGCGGCTTGCGGCCTTTTGCAAGGCGCATGACAGAAAAGCGTCAATGTGGAGCGGCTTGTTAGGCACTCATTTATATCTTTACCCCTCTTGCCTTCTTTTTCTCCGCTTTTTGTGGCGAATTGATTGAAAAGACTTTTCGTGGATAATCTATATTCAAGACAAACTTGCTGAGAAAGCTGTTTACACCGAGAAGAACGACGTGTAGGTTAGGCATGAAGTCTATTGGGGTATCATGGATTGTGTATGCGAGATTAAAGGACAAAGGGTCGTATATTTCAAACTTTGTTGTATGGGCAAATGCAATAGTTTCTCCGTTTCCTGTGCCAATAATCTTTGTAGAACCTGATTGCAGGTTGTGTCCCAATATGGAGGCGATGCCGGCAGGGATTGCACACTCGTCTGCGCCAGTGTCTATGATGCCAAAAGTTGCGTATGAAAGCCCTGTATGTGGATTGATGATGTTTATGGGAAGGAGAGGACGGAGAATATCTTCTTTGCTGAGTTTAAGAAATGGGCAGTCCTTGAGCGGCATCAGTATATTTGCACCATACCTTTCTTTGGGACATAAAAAACCACCGGTGCCTTTATTCCCTTCTCCTTTGCTTCATTAAAGACCTTGCTCGGGTCGCTGCCGTGGCTGACAACCTTTTTGTCTTTAAAAGACTTTGTTGCCACATACTGGCCGCCGTATTTTTCACCATCTTTTAATAAAACGTTATCCACAGAAACCTCCTTTTCAACTGCTTTTGATTCTTATCCATTCCCTCTGATTTGTCAAGCCATATCCTTTACTAATGAGTTCATTGGTAAGAAGACATATTTCAAAATCTCCCCTGACCCCTCTTTGCCAAAGAGGGGTAGTATTCCCCCCTTTGGAAAAGGGGGATGAAGGGGGATTTTATGTTGCCATACAAATGAACTTATTAGTAAAATCTGTCCCCTTTTCTTGTGTTCCTTTTCTTGTCTTTTTTCTGTTCTTTTCTGTCCCCTTTTCTCTGTCCCTTTTTTACGCATACAAAATCATGATGGGATTTTTGTCATTATCTTTCCGCAAGATTTACATTTTACGGTGAGTTCCACATCATATCCACTTCCAACAACCCCTTCCCCTTTCGTAATACTAACTTTAACTACTTGGATGTCTGTAATATACGTAGGCTTGCTACCCCCAATACTAGCAAATTCAAACAAATTATATATTTTATTAAGCAGATGGTCAAAACACGCCCCATATTTCATTCCTGTCTTATATAGTTTTGCTTTTTCCATAGCTTTTTCTTCGCAAAACTCGCCTGGTTTATTTAAGCCACACTGAGGACATAAAACGGCAGCGTGGGATACTTTATTAGAGCATTCAGGGCACGTAACCAACATATTCAAACCTCCTCTGAGAACGACTCACTCATTTTTGCTTTTTTGCTACACGCTAACCAGTTATTATCTGAACGGCTAAGGCGGAGACTATCACAGGTTTTATGCTCCGTCAATAAAAAATGGGTTGCCGTATCGGGTGAATTTTACTACCCTTTTTCAGAGACTAATATTCAAAATTGCATATTAGTCCCTCAGGGTGTTAGTGCGTAGGTTGGGTTGCGTTTTTCAACCCAACGATTTATTGAAATAGTTTGTTGGGTTTCACAAAGCTCAACCCAACCTACACAGCTTGGTGTGAATTTTTGTCAAATAAAAAAGGCCGTGGCTAACCGCCGCGGCCTTTTAAAGAACTCAAACCTGAAGGTTTGAGTTACGTTCATAATGTGTAACTCAAGGCTTTAGCCTTGATATTGTGCTATCCCACAAACGAACAAGCGCTTGCAGGAGTCCTTGTATCCATGTTCCTGCCTCTGTTTATGTGGTCGTCTATCTCCGCGGCAGAGCCTATCATTCTGCCGAAGAGGAAGGTGGTGAATGCCGCAGTCTCAACCTCTTTTTCCGTAATCTTCCCGGCCTTGAACGGCTCCCATACCATCTTTAAAAGGATTACCGCAATCACCGCGTCAACATTTACGCAATAGACATTCTCGCTTACCTTG
>JACRNK010000255.1 GCA_016234985.1 Deltaproteobacteria bacterium | reverse complement strand
TACAAAAAACTCTTCTCCGCCTTCGGCTCACAGCATTGGTGGCCGGGGGACACACCCTTTGAAGTGATAGTAGGCGCAATCCTTACCCAAAACACCGCATGGACAAATGTTGAAAAGGCGATTCGTAATCTCAAAAAGGCAAAACTCTTAAACCCAAAAAGACTGCACGATTTGAGTCAGGCGGAACTGGCGCAATATATCAGACCTGCGGGTTACTTCAATATCAAGGCAAAGAGGCTAAAACACTTTTTGAATTATCTGTTTGATAATTACGGCGGCAGCTTAAACAGGATGTTTAAAAAGCGGACTGATGCGCTTCGCAGGGAACTGCTTGAGGTAAACGGCATTGGGCCTGAGACAGCGGACTCCATACTTTTATACGCAGGAAATCATCCTGTCTTCGTGGTGGACGCCTACACAAAAAGGATTTTTTCAAGGCACGGCATTATTTTAGCGGATGTGGAATATCATGATGTTCAGGAAATTTTTATAAAGAACCTGCCGCACGATGTAAAGATGTTTAATGAGTATCATGCGCTGATTGTGAGGGTTGGAAAAGATTTTTGCAGAACTAAAAAACCGTTGTGCGGCAGATGCCCGCTGATGTAAAAAATGACAGTAAAAGTTGACGGGAGGCAGACTGTAGGCTAAACTTTACGCAGAATGCTTCTCGTTCCCAAGCTCCAGCTTGGGAATGTAGATGTCCCGGAAGCTCCTGCTTCAAAATCTTTTTTTTACGAAGCTGGAGCTTCAACAGCAATTGCGTTCCCAAGCAGAGCTTGGGAACGAGCAACACCAAAAATTTTGGTGTGGGGGTGAAGGTTGACAGGAGGCAGATGGTAGGCTAAACTTTACCCCATTGGGCAAAACCCTGTAGATTATGCATCCCGTTTTAATACCCCGTTTACAGGCACAACGAGGCAGGCATAACGGGACAAGATTATTTCGGAGGCCTTGTAACTAGTAATGAGATTATCTCTGCTGCAAAAAGCCATACTGGCTGTAATAGTTATCCTCCTGCCCATCTTTATTACATTTCTTATAACCTATCATTTAAATAAAACACAAATAAGACAAGGCATACTGGAAGACCTCACATTTATTGCCGAGGGGTATGAGGGGCAAATATATCAGTTTTTGGAGATGTCTAAGCGAAGGGTATCGGACTTTTCCAGCGACGGCTTCATAAGAGACCAACTCAAGAAGATAAGCCAGGGGCAGAAATCCGCAGTTGAGCCGCTTAATCAGCATCTGATTAAGAACAAGATGCCTTTAGATAAGTCAATTCAGGCGATTTATATCATCTCTTTGAATAACCGGGTTGCTGCCTCTACAGACCCCTTTTCCGTGGGCAAATATACTTCCATTGAGCATTTTCTTAAAAGCGGGAAAACAGGCCAGACAATCATTGAGAGCGGCGCCGGATTTACAGGACTGCCTGAGCTTGAAATATCCGCGCCGATCACAGATAGAATAACAGGGAAATTGATAGGCATTATTGTCAATACTGTTCAATTGTCTGAACTGAACAAGATTATGAGCGGAGATTTTGCCGTGGAACTTGGCGCAAACCCTCAAATCAGAGGGAAAAGAAAGGGCATGGAGGCATATTTAGTCAATAAAGACAAGCTCATGCTTACCGAGTCTAAATCTGTGAAAGATGCGACATTGAACCAGATTGTTGACACTGCGCCGGTAAGGGCATGTCTTGAGTCAAATACAGAGACGACCTCATCCTACGGGAATTACCGGGGGATAAGGGTTATCGGCGCTTCCATGTGTATTCCATCTTTGAAATGGGTATTGCTGGTTGAGGTTGATGAGGATGAGGCATTGATGCCTCTTGCACAAATGCGGCAAGGCGTCTGGATAACCGGCGTGATTGTGGCCGGACTGGTCGGCATTCTTTTTGTTTTCTATATAAGAAAAGTTGTGACGCCAATACATGTAATGTCCATGGCTGCCGGAGAGATTGCCGACGGCAACTACAGCGTCAGTATTCCTATCAGGAGTCATGATGAGGTCGGGGCGCTTTCTGAATCATTTAATAAGATGGCCAGAGATATTGAGCACAAAACAGCGGAGCTTAAAAAACTCGCATTTGCGCTTGAGCAGAGTATAAACATTGTATTTCTTACAGACATCAAGGGGAATATTGAATATGTAAATCCTATGTTTGAGCAGATAACCGGCTGGTCCAAGCAAGAGGCGGTTGGCCAGAACCCGCGGATACTTGCCTCCGGCGAGACTGCCAAGGCGGAGTATGATGAGCTATGGAAAACCATCCTCGCAGGCAAGACCCACAGATATACCTTTAAAAATAAGAAAAAGAACGGCCAATACTACTGGGCTACCGCTCAAATCGCTCCTATTAAGGATGAAAGAGGAGAGATTATCCAATTCCTTGCAATGCAGGAAGACATCACTGAAAAGAAGAAGGCTGAAGAGAGGGCGGAATACCTTGCTCATTATGATGAAATGACCGGCCTATATAACCGTGTGCGGTTTATGGAGC
>JACRNK010000254.1 GCA_016234985.1 Deltaproteobacteria bacterium | reverse complement strand
CGGAAGAAAGGCCCAAGAGGAATACAATGGCAAAGGCACATGGTAAAGACATAGTGACCGCAGCAGGCAAGACCGGCAATAGTGCATATATGAGCAGCGCGCCTGTAAACGTTAAAATAAATATGGTCAAAAAGTTTAAAACAAAAAAAACGCCCAGCCCCTTGAGATTATTTATCACAACATCTTTAATAGACCCTTTGTCCAGATCCGATAACGCAGCATTAAAAAACCGCACATTAAAAATCCTCGCAGCAGCGTCTGTTTTTTTACAAATTGCATCAGTTGGAATCACGGCCAAAATAACGAAACCTATAACAAACAGCATATTTACATCATACATCCCTAACATATTAAATCCTATTCCATTCAACATATTCTGTCCTATAATCGAAACGGCTGTAATAATCACCGCCAGCATTATTTCATGCGGCGGTATATGGCCTCCTACAGGCAGACCGCCGATAAAAAGGAGCTCTAATATCCCGCCTACAATCAAACCAGTCATGGCATCGCCCAATATATAACCGATGACAGGCGCCGCAACAATCGGCCTTGATGCCATTACCTGAAACGCAGCAGTTCTATCAAGGGAAAGAAGCCCGCCGGCAAGAGATGCAAGAAAAGATTTCCAAACAATATCCAACAGCATATATATTTTTATAAGTAAGCAGTGAGCTGTGAGCAGTTCAAAGAAAAAAACATACAACTGCTTACTGCTTACTGCTTACTGCATACTCGATTTTTCTGTCAGAAGGAACAGCCCTTATATCCAGCTCTATTCCCAGTTTTAAAAATTTTTGCAGCACACCCTCGTCCTCTTTATCAATATATACAGACGGGGTAATCATCCTTACCCTGCCATCATGATGATGTATATTTCCTATATTCACATGCGCAGCCTTAAACCCTTTGTTATACGCCTGCGCCAGTTCCTTCAGGGCAGAGAATATTACAATTATTCTTTCTTTGTTCATAGCCTCTGATGCCGCATATCTCACTGCTTCTTCTATGCCAAGAACCTTTATTGCCAGGGCATTTGAACTGCATGACTCAATGGCAGTCCTCTGTATGCGGTTTTTTTTAGCCTCGTCGCTGGCAACTATAATGCATGTTGCCTCGTAAAATGGCGCCCATGCCTCTATTATCTGGCCGTGAACAAGCCTATCATCAACTCTGACCAATACTATGCCCATAGGTTACCTACAGTGAAAAGTGAATAGTGAAAAGTAAGAGGTTCTTGCAAAACTCTACAATAGTCGTCATTCCGGCAGTCCTTAAGCCGGAATCCAGAGGTTTTTTAAGACAAAGATACTGGATTCCGGCTAAAAACACGCCGGAATGACGAGTTTTGCAAGAGGCTCGTAACTAAAACTTTTAGTTTTTCACTTATCACTTTTCACTTTCAGCACTTCGCTCGCCAGCACAATGCTTTTTTGGCCATACTCTTTCAAAAGCGCCGCCAGTTCCAAGAGGCCCTTATCCGCTCTATGGCCTGCAAACTTCAGTAGCATCGGCAGATTTACCCCTGTCAATATCTCCACCTTGCCGGGCTCAAGAAATGAAAGACCTATGTTTGACGGAGTTCCTCCGAACATATCAGTCAGGTTATCCATCGTTTTGATAGCGCCGGAAATTGAATCGCCGATACATTTAGCGCTGTCGCAGGCATCAATGGAGATATGCCGGACATTCTCAAGCCTGCCTGCTATGGCCTCGGCTGTAGAAACAATGGCCTCTGCCAGCTTTCCATGTGTTATTATTATCGCGCCAATCATAAACTAAACTCAAAACTCAAAACGCAAAAGTTAAAACCACAACTCAAAACCTTCAAACTAAAATCTTTAAATTTTGAGTTTTGACATTTGATTTTTGACTTATGTTCTCAATACCCCTCTGCTTGTCAATACCTGCATCAATACATCAACCACCTTTGGGTCAAACTGGGTCCCTGCCATTTTCTTAAGCTCTCCTGCCGCATCTATCACAGGGATTGCCTTTCTGTATGGCCTTTCGGTTGTCATTGCCTCAAATGCGTCAGCCGCCGCTATAATCCTTGCCCCCAAAGGTATCTCATCTCCTTTGAGCCCGTCAGGGTAACCGCTTCCATCAAAATGCTCATGGTGATGTTTGACGATATTTCCAATATCTTTAAGCCCTTCCACATTGTCCAGAATAGCGATTCCGATAAGGGGGTGTTCTTTCATGAACCTGTATTCATCTTCTGAAAGTGGCGCATTTTTCAAAAGGATATTATCGGGGATGCCTATCTTGCCTATATCATGGAGGAGAGCTGCCCTGCGAATCATCACTATCTCATTTAATGCCATACCCATTTTTATTGCCGTTAAACTTGAATACTCTGCCATACGAATTGCATGACCGGCAGTGGATGAATCCCTTGCCTCTATAGTTGAGGCAAGCGCCGCTATTATATCAATATAGGATTTCTCTATGCCTTCATACAAACGGGCATTCTCTATGGCAATGCCGAGTTGCCCGCATATAATGGACGCCATCTCCATATCTGAATTGGTGAACGGTTGAGCGTCTGTCATTTTTGCCATGTTGAGCACGCCGATAAGGCCGCCTTTCCTGCTTATAATCGGCGATGAGAGGGCTGATTTTATATTTATGTGTGTCATCATATGCTTTAATACCGGGTCATCATTCGCCCTTTGATCCAAAAGTAACGGCTCCTTTTTCTCCGCCACTATGCCCGCAATCCCCTCGCCGGTTTTAACCCTCACAGGCTTTTCTAAATCCAATTCCATTCCAAAAGAGGCCTTAATCTCCAGATAGCCGTCTTCTCCGAGCAGCATAAGCGATGATGTGTCCGCAATCGTGTGCCTTGACACCTCTTCTACCGCCTTCTCCAGAAGCCTATCTATATTAACCTCGCTCAAAAGCCTTTTGTTCACGTCAAAGATGGGGAGAAACGCCTTCAGCTTTATATTTTCCTTTAAGATATTGCTTTTTCGGACAGCATCCTCTGCAACATCCAATATTTCTCTCGGGGTAAACGGTTTCAGTAAAAACCCCTGAGTCCCGTGCCTCATTGATTCAATGGCAGTGTCTATTGTCCCATGCCCTGTAACCACTACAACAGGCAGGTCTGTGGAAACCTCTTTCCTTATCTTCTGGATTAGGCTAAGGCCGTCCATGCCGGGCATCCTGATGTCTGTGATAACAAGGTCAAAAGAGCCTTTAGCAAGTTTCTCCATCCCTTCAATCCCGTTACAGGCTGTTGCAACCTTGTAATCCGCTTTCTTAAATATTTCCGATGCTGCATCAAGGATTACAGGTTCATCATCTATAATCAGTATATTTCCCTTTGGCATAAAACCCCCCTCTGTCATACCGCCACCGGCAGCATTATAGTAAACATACTGCCTTTGCCGATAGCGCTTTCCACTTCAATCTTTCCACCGTGTCTTTCTATAATTCCGTGGCTTATTGAAAGCCCGAGACCTGTGCCTTTTGGCTGCGGTTTTGTGGTAAAGAACGGATCAAATATCCTGTGCATTATATCCTGAGGTATGCCATGCCCTGTATCCTCTATATGGATATTCACCCATCCCTCCTGTTTTTTTGTTGTCCTTATCTTCAATGCCCCTCCATCCGGCATTGCATGGATGGCATTATTAAACATATTAAGCAAGACCTGCTTTGTCTGCGCCACATCGACAGATACTACAGGCCTCTCGTAAATATACTCCTCTACTATCTCTATATTCCCTATCTTTGCAAGGTGGACAATAAGATCCAAGGTATCCTTTATCACATCCACTATCGAGACATTATCCCTCCTTGGCTCCACCTGCCGCGCAAAGTCCAAAAGGTTTCTGACAATATGTCTTATCCGCAACGTCTCATCATATATGATTTTTAGCCTCTTATGGTCGGGGTCTTGTTCCTTTGTCTCATCCAGCATCATGGATGCGTGCGTCAGCACGCCTGTAAGGGGATTATTTATCTCATGCGCGACATTTGCCGATAGTTCGCCAAGAGAGGCAAGCCTGGCAGAGCGGATAAGCTGGTCATGCGTCCTTTCGGTTTCCAATAATTGCTCTTTTAATTTTTCATAGAGTTGAGAGTTTTCTATGGCCGTGCCCATCTGGTTTCCCATAGAGTAAAGGAGTTCTACCTCGTTTGTTGTAAAGGGATGGGTGAGACGGGAGGTTATATTTATGGCCCCGAGGATCCTTGTCTTTGATCGCAGCGGGATGCTGGCAAAGGCCCTAAAACCTTGTTCAAATACGGCGCCCCTTGAAACCCTGGGGTCGCCGGATATATCTTCCTCTATAATGAGTTCTCCTGATAGGATCACTTTGCCTGCAAAACCTTCCCCTGGCTTAAGCGAGTCAACCTTTTGTATAAAACTGTCCTCTAC
>JACRNK010000260.1 GCA_016234985.1 Deltaproteobacteria bacterium | reverse complement strand
TCTTGCCAAATCACAACAAAATAAATCGGAAAAGGTTAGAAAAAGAGGGCCTATAACTAACAAATCTTATGAAAGGATTTCCTTGCAACCCTGACATTTTTATTTTGCTGTTAACATGACATATTGACTTTGCTGCGACAGGTTTGTTTTGATGCCGTTAACTTCTTTTCATGGAAATATAAGACTCTGCTGCAGATTTATAGCCGTCGCTTGCAATATCCCCTTTCTTTCCCGCCTCCTCCAGTTTTTTCAAAAGGAGAGATGTTTCCTTTTTAAGCTTGCTTGCCATAGCCACCTTTTTGCAGCAATCCTCCAATATTTTTTCCGTATCCTCTTTTATTGATTCATCCTCTTCAACAGAGGCTTTGAGCAGCCACATCCGCGCCTTATCAGAGGTAGTAGAATCAATAATTGCCGACAAGTCAATACTGTTTTGACCGGAAGACGCTCTTTTTTGCAGGGCATCTATAATCAACCGGCCGGCCTCTTTCAAAAAATCTATTTTAAACATCTCTACCGCGTCTTTGACAGATTCGGTATACAGATGCGGGTATAGAAGCGCAATCTTCAGAATAGTTTCTTCCACCCGCGTTGTGTCCTGTTTATTTATTATCTCATTTGCAGCAGGCGGTTGATGTTTTTGACTCTTGACTCTTGACTCTTGGCCTTTAATTTCAGCCGCAGCCCTTATTGTCGATAAAACCGCATCGGGTCTGATATGAAGGATGTTTGCAATCTTTTCCACATAAACATCCCGCTCTGCCGCATTTTTCAGGCTTGCAACATAAGGCGCTGCCGTTTCCAGAAAAGAAACCTTGCCGTTCGGCGTCTCTATGTCAAATTTTGTTCTGACAGAATCAAGAAAAAAGTTCATAATGGGTTTTGCTTTTTCAATACACTGCGACATGGCCTGAGCGCCCTGTTTTTGAAGAAGGTCATCAGGATCCATGCCGGCTGGCATAAGAACAACCCTGGCATGCATATCCTCTTGAATAAACATTGGAAGGCTTCTTATGGATGCAGCCTTTCCTGCCTCATCCGAATCAAAAAGCGTATATACCTCTTTTGCATATCCCTTGAGCTTTCTCAGATGATCTGTTGTGAGGGCGGTTCCAAGCGTGGCAACCGTATTTAAAAAACCGTATTGATGCATCGTAAGGAGGTCAAAGTATCCTTCAACTACCAAAACAAATCCCTTATTTGAAACAGAGCTTTTGGCCTGATACATGCCATAGAGAGTCTCACCCTTCTTAAACAGCGGCGATGCGGGCGAGTTGAGATATTTAGGCTCTTCGTTCCCAAGCGCCCTGCCGCCAAAACCGATAACCCTGTTCCTGACATCTGTTATGGGAAACATAACCCTGTTTCTAAATTTGTCATGGAAATCTTTGTCTTTTCTGCTTACCAGCCCGGCCTTTTCAGCCATCTCCAGAGATATGCCTTTGCTTGCAAGAAATTTTGCAAGGCTGTCGCGGCCCGGCGGGCCATAACCTATGTTAAAGTTTTTTATAATCTCAGGCTTCAGTCCTCTCTTTTTTACATATAGCCTTGCTTTTTCCGCATCAGGGGATGTTAAGAGGCAGCGCTGATAGAAATCCTGAGCCGCATGATTTGCCAAAAACATAATCTCTCTCTGCCGTTCTTCCACGGACGGTTTTTTGTCAAGCATAGAAAGGTCTATCCCTATCCTTTTTGCAACGGTTCGGACAGCCTCAGGAAACGAGAGGTTTTCCTGCTTAATGAGAAATGTAAACACATTGCCGCCTGTGCCGCAGCCAAAGCAGTAGAATATTTGTTTTTCATCATTTACGGTAAAAGACGGGGTTTTTTCCGAATGGAACGGACAGAGGCCAATATGGTTTTTCCCGTTTTTCCTGAGCGGGACATACTCGGAAATCACCTCAACTATATTGGCCCGTTCTCTTATCTCGTCTATTTTGTCCTGAGGAATTATCATATCTGCGTTGTCAGTTTTGACAAATCAGCAATCTGGTAGTAAAGGTCTCTAACCATTCGCAGTAATATCAGACGGTTGCGTCTGATATTTTCATCCTCCACCATGACCATGACCTTGTCAAAGAATGTATCTATAGTCCCTTTCAATGATGCAAGGGTTTCAAAGACCTTTTCATAATTACCTTGTAGCCAGTATCTGTTTATCTCAGGTGCTATCCTTTGTGTAATCTCAAAAAGTTCCTTCTCATTCGGATATTCAAAAAGGGATGCGTCTGGTGTTTCTGGTTTGCCAATCTCCCATGCCTCTTGTCCTTTCAAAATATTTGACACTCTTTTGAATGCAACTGTCAGCATACTGCAGGCAGGGTTTTTCTTGAACGCCTCAAGAGCCTTCACCCTTTTGGCCATATCATTTATATCATACCTCATATCGTATAATGGCACAGAAAGCACAGCATCTATTGTATCAAATGAATAGCCTTGAGAAAGAAGTTGATTCCTAAGTCTCTCTTTGAAAAACTCCATCACATCCTTTTTCACATCAGCAGGCGTTCTATTAAGTTTTTCATTGAGAAGAGTGATTGATTTGTCAATAATCTTATCTATGTCTACGGGAAAACCCTTTTCAATAATTATAGCAATTATGCCAAGCGCCTGCCTTCGCAACGCATACGGATCTGCCGCGCCTGTTGGATTTTGTCCTACAGCAAAGCAGCCGCAGATAGTGTCCATTTTATCTGCAATGCTGATAATAGCGCCGGGGATGCCTGAAGG
>JACRNK010000262.1 GCA_016234985.1 Deltaproteobacteria bacterium | reverse complement strand
TCTTGCCAAATCACAACAAAATAAATCGGAAAAGGTTAGAAAAAGAGGGCCTATAACTAACAAATCTTATGAAAGGATTTCCTTGCAACCCTGACATTTTTATTTTGCTGTTAACATGACATATTGACTTTGCTGCGACAGTAAAAAAAGGGAAAGGGGAGACCAAATACATGTAAAAACAGGGACAGCGACCGTTTGTTTTTTCTCTAGTTTTTACTTTAGTAGTTTAATAAATTCTATGGGAATATTGAGGTCTCTAATAATAGCCCGCAATGTTCCTCAGGGATTTCTTTTTTCCCATTATTGGCAAAGAAATCATCTCTACCACCTCAATACCTTTATCTTCCGGAACTCTTTCGCCATCGAAGGAATTCTGGGGACACCATACTTAATTATCACCTTTCTTTTTGGAAATTAGGGACACATCCCCATATTTCCTTTAGATTCTCCTTCACAAAACAAAAACGGCATTTCCCGCATCGCTGCAAGAAAAGCCGTTCGATTAAGACGCTATCAATAAGGGTGTTATTGTGAGTTGCACGCCATGTGCCATATTGAGTCTCCTTGAAAAATCAATTGCGACCTCCCCCTGCCCCATCACAGAAGGGGACAGGGGGGACGGCAAGACAGATGCAATATTAACCAAAACCTCCGGCAGGTGTCAAGAGGAAAGCCGGTTATCTCCACATCTCCTCGTCAACCTTTTCAAAATCTGCAACCTTCTTTTTAAACTCCAGATAATCCTTATCGCTCCATGTGCCTGCCAGTTTATCCAGATCGTGATAAGTCGCGGTGCGCGGCTTTTTTTGGAGGCCGAGTTGCTCCTTTATGATTCTGGCCACCACTGCATTCACGCTGGAGCCTTCCTGTTTCGCCCTTTTTTTGAGAGCCTGTGTTACGGAATCTTCAAGTCCTCTGATTGTCATAACAGCCATAATATCCTCCCCCTCCTTATCGGTATAAAATAAGACCGCCAATTGCGTTAAAATGATCATCGTAGGTAAAGAGCGGCAAGCCGTGCCTCATGGCGGAAGCCGCAACCCATATATCGTTTGTGGGAACAGGCTTTCCTTTTTTCTTTAAGTCCCAGTATATTTTCGCGTAAAATTCGGCGGTTTCCTCATCCGGCAAAACCACATCAACACGCGGAGAATTAAGAAACTGCTCCAGTTCCCTTCTGTTTTGCGCTTCTTTGCTGCCGCCTTTAAACCCGCTGAATAGTTCTCCCAAGACAACGATATTTATCCCTATGTATTCAACAGAGCAAAAGACCGCCACCGCAGCAGCCTCGTTTTTCTTGAATGCGGCATAGGCATTGGTGTCTGCAAGTATCCTTTTCATGCGGATTCTCCTCTCAACCTGTCGCTTTCATAAGATGATAGCATATTGCTGTATAATTTGCATCTATTTCTGCCGGTATCTCACCTCAGCATAATAAACAAAGGGGACCGGTGTAATTTATTTTGATGCCCAATCGTTCCAAAAGAACAGCCGCATCCTCTTCTGAACTCCAGTTTTCAAGCCCCTGAAAATCTCCATGAAATCTGTGGCCGACTTCGGATTTTTCTTCATAGACTGTTACCTTGCAGCCTGCCTTTGCAAGGTTTATTGCTGCCACAAGTCCTGCCGGCCCTGCGCCGACTATTTCAATCTCTTTATTCATTCTTTCCAATCAATCCATTAAAAAGATTGTAAAGCGGCACAAATACCAGCGCAACATAGATGCCGTAAAGAAAACTTTCCACAATGCCAAGAATGAAACTCCCAAATGTAAGCCATTTAAAGCCTGGCAGGAGTCTCATCCACGATTCATACATTCTGGCTTCAGGGAATATCAGGTCATAAACAACACAGAGTATAAATGTTATGGAAAGAAAAGAACCGAGAGATAATCCAATAACTCTGATATTGAGCGGTCTTGTTATATCCATAGAACCTCCTTAAATTATTAGCAGCACCCTTTTTTCTTTTCATCTGTCTTTGCCTCCCCATGCCCTTCGTGCTCTTTGTGTGCTTCATGTTCTCCATGCTTCTGCCCTGAACCTCCATGCGAATGTCCGCCTCCGCCGCAGCAGCCTTTCATCATAAAGTAAAAGAACAAACCTATTACTATGAAATATATTACTGTCTCCATGCTTACCTCCTCCTTATGCGTGGTATGAAACGAGGCACTTCTTCCATATATTTGCGATAATCCGGCATGCGCTGAACGAGGTCTATCTCCTCAAGCCTTGCCTGAATCATGAGCCAGACTTCTCCAAGAATGCAGGCTATGACAAAAGAATATGTCGGTCTCGGGAGCGCAATCCCCGCCAAAAGCAAAAATCCGCCTGCGTATATGGGATGGCGCGCGTATGCATATAGTCCATGCCGCACCAACGTATCCTTTACAGACGGCATGTGCGTCCGCCAACCAAGTTCAATGTGCCCCCAGATAAAGGGGATAGAGCCTGCAACAATTAAAAATGCGCTGAGGAGTTGTGTCCATAGACCGGGATTAAATAAAAACGGCGACGGCGCAAGCCATGCAAGCACAAACCCTGTAAACCACAAAGGGATGCCGAGTAGGTTCCGCAAAATCATGGTGGCGAGCTGCCCGCCTTTTTCGCCCCACAGCTTTGAGTAATAGGCAGTAAATGCGCTGGCGCCGACAAGCGCAAACCCTGTTATTATGAAAAATATTACTGCCCCCATACCTGCCGTGCCGAGATACAAAACAGATAGAGATGCAACAGTAAAGGCTATTAAAAGGTATATTACTGTTTTCATATTCATTTACCCCCACACCTTGTTGGGAATGCCTGCGCTCTTCGCGCAGGGTTACTTCTTTTCTTCCTTGCCGCAGGGTATAATGCCCTACGGTCAAGGTGTGGGGGTTTACTGTTTCATTTAATATTTTTTTCCTTACCCTTGCCTTTTTTGGAAAGATACTCCCTGGCCGTCTCTTGCGACTCGAAGTATAATGCCCTCCCTTTCATTTTAGGGTCTGCGAGT
>JACRNK010000261.1 GCA_016234985.1 Deltaproteobacteria bacterium | reverse complement strand
GATAAAATAAAATCAGTAAAATTTAGACCCCACTGAACTTGCAGCAACAAAGCCTCTGGAAACCTGCCTGCACAGAAAAATTTGAAGGTGCTGGGGTCGGAACAAAGCCACTGCAAAATTTAGTTTTGGCCAAAAAATTTCTGCTGTCTACAGATATAACTGTCCCATAGTAAGCTTTTCAATAGCTATTGAAAGGCAATTCTTATGTATTGACTTAACCTTTTAGTATATGCTAATTTTCAAAATCAAGTACACTTTTTTAAAGGCGGAGCAATGGCTGAATACGTCAAGGCAAATAATAATCTTGAGGAGTTAAAAGACCTCATTCAAAAAAAAGACGATGCGGCCATAACGAATCTTGTCTCCCCGCTTCACCCCTCTGATATTGCCAAACTCCTTACAAGCCTTGAAGATGAAGAAAGGGCGGTGGTCTTCGGGCTGCTTCCCCCTGAAGCGGCGTCAAATGTGCTTTTGGAGGTGGCTGAAAAAACAAGGGAAAAACTCATTGCGTCAATATCAAAGGCAGAGCTTACCGAAATAGTGGATGAGATGGCAACGGACGATGCCGCCGATGTCATTGCAGAGCTCCCGCACGAAGAGGCAAAAACAGTTCTTGAAGGCATCGGGTGGGAAGAATCCGCAGAGGTCCAAAAGCTGCTCAAATATCCAGAAGACACCGCCGGCGGCATCATGCAGACCGAGCTGGTGATGGTGAATGAGGATGCCACAATCCAGGAAACTATAGAGCAGGTGCGGGAAAAAAGCGAAGAGATGGCCCATATTCATAATGTCTTTGTTGTAGATGGCGCGCTGCGGCTTATAGGGCTTGTACCGCTGGAAAAGCTGATTCTGACAAAGCCGCATCTGCCTATCAAGGATATAATGAATAATAAACCGGTTAAGGTGTTGGCCGAGACAGATCAGGAAGAGGTGGCCAGGATATTCCAGAAATATGACCTTGTTACACTGCCTGTTATAGATAAAGACGAGAGGCTTCTGGGCAGGATTACCATAGATGATGTCATGGATGTTGTAGAAGAGGAGATATTTGAGGACTTTTACAAGATGGCAGGCCTCAATACGGATGAGCGGGTTCTTGACCCGCCCGCAAGGTCTTTCACGATGAGGTTTCCCTGGCTTCTTATAAATCTTGCCACAGCTTTTCTTGCGGCAAGCGTTGTCAAGGTGTTTGAAAACACTATTCAGACGGTTGTTACGCTTGCGGTGTTTATGCCGGTTGTCGCGGGCATGGGCGGAAATGCGGCAACCCAGACAATTACCGTGGTTGTCAGGGGGCTTGCCCTCGGAGAATTAGAGCTCCGCAATGCAAAACGGGTGCTTTTAAAAAACATAGCAGTAGGGTTTGCCAATGGTATTTTAATAGGCGCTGTGGCAGGCATAGCGGCTTATTTTATGGGTGTGAATTATATGATAGGCATGCTCCTGTTTCTTGCCATGATCGCCAACCTTGTAATCGCAGGTTTCAGCGGAACCATTATTCCATTGATACTCAAATGGTATAAGGCAGACCCTGCATTGTCCGCAACGGTCTTTGTCACCACCTGCACGGATGTTGGCGGCTTTTTCTCATTTCTGGGGCTTGCGGCAATATTTATTAAATACGGACTGCTGTTATGACAGGACATTGCGCTGCTCTGGCTGTTGTCTTAAGCTCAATAGATTATGGAGAATCCGATAAAATAGTAACATTTTATACTCTGGAATTTGGCAAACTCAAAGGCATAGCAAAAGGCGCCAAGCGGAGCAAAAAGAGGTTTGTAAACAATCTTGAGCCGTTTTCGTATATAAAGCTCTTATTTTTTCAGAAACCGGGCAGAGATCTTGTAATGCTGGAGCAGGCTGATATTATCGGAAGATTTGACAGCCTTCTCACGGATATAGACAGGCTTGCCTTTGGAAGCTACTGCCTTGAACTGCTTAATGAGATGACGCCGGAAGGCCAAATAAATCAAAAGGCATTTGAGCTGCTCCTGAAATTTCTCGTCATGCTTGATCAAGGCGCCAATATCAGAACCCTTGTGGTGTTTTTTGAGATGAGGCTTTTATCCATACTTGGTTATCATCCCCATCTTGATATGTGTGTTGTATGTAAAAAGATTCCGGATGGCGTCAATAAAATATTTTTTTCCTCTGCCAAAAGTGGTATACTTTGTTTCAATTGCAGAGGGCAGGAGAAATCTCTGATCCTTGCTTCTCCAGGGGCAATAAAATTTCTTATGCTGGCGGCAAAGACTGATGTTGACAAGGCAGACAGGATAGCCATGCCGGATTGGGCAGCAGAAGAATGCAAAAAGGTAATGGATGATTTCTTAAGGTATCAATTGGGCAAGGAATTGAAGAGCAAAAGGTTTCTGGATAAAATACAGGCAATGGGCGAGGGGCAAGAGGCGATAGGCAGAACCTATAGCCCATAGCCTGTTATACGGGAGCAGTTATGCATTTCCAAGACATCATCATGAATCTGCAAAAATACTGGGCCAATCAGGGGTGCGTCATTTATCAGCCTTATGACATGGAAAAAGGCGCAGGCACTTTCAATCCGGCAACCTTTTTGCGGGTGCTCGGCCCTAAGCCGTGGAAGGCCGCATATGTGGAGCCTTCGCGCCGCCCAACGGACGGCCGTTACGGCGAGAATCCTAACAGGCTCCAGCACTATTATCAGTTTCAAGTAATCCTGAAGCCGTCGCCTGAGGATATTCAGG
>JACRNK010000249.1 GCA_016234985.1 Deltaproteobacteria bacterium | reverse complement strand
TCCACTCTTGTTCCCAAGGCTGCCGCTGTCTCTTCATACTTTTAGATATCAAAAGAGATTAAATCACAGGCGCTTCCAACGGCTTCTATCTCTGATTTTACTTTCCCGGCAGCCTCGTGGTTCCCTTTATAGGTCAGCCATATATTAAATCCTGACCGTGCCAGCCTCAAAGCTATGGCGCGGCCTATGCCGCGGCTTCCGCCTATTATTAACGCAACCTTTTTCATTGATTACACCCGCAGGAAGTATTTATCCAAGCTTGAAAGCACTGTATTTTATACCTAAAAACAGGCGCTATTGTCAAGACAAAAACCGGCAGAATCGGCATAAATTCGGCGTAAAAATGGAGATTTGTTTAAAAAAGATTGAATTTCATCTGCAAGTTAGTTATTATTCTTTCTTTAAAATTCTACCGGAGGTTTTTATGCTTAAGGTTTTGAGAAAGAGAAAGAGGTCGTGGATTATATATTTAATACTTGGAGCGATTATTCTGGTCTTTGTGCTCTGGGGTGTCGGCAGCTTCAAGGTGGACAAAAGCACAATAGCAGCCAGGGTAAACGGCAAACCTATAACAGCAATAGACTATGCAAGGGCATATCAGCAGCAGATGAATTATTACAGAAATATCTTTAAAGACCAGTTCAGCGACGAGCTTCTGGAAAAGCTGAATTTAAAACAAAACACCATCCAGATGCTTATAAACACAGAGCTTCAGCTTCAGGAGGCAAAAAGACAGGGCATTGCCGTTTCAACCGATGATATTCAAAAAAGGATAGCCTCTATTCAGACATTTCAAAAGGATGGCGCCTTTGACAAGGGACAATATCTTCAGGTATTGAAGGCCAACCACATATTGCCTGGTGATTATGAAAAAGGGGTTAAAGAAAGCCTTATCATAGACAAGCTTCAGAAAAAAACAACAGATGCGATAAATATTTCTGATAAGGAAACAGAAGAGACCTTTACCGGAGAAAGCAGAAAAATCAATCTTCAATATCTTGCAGTAGACGCGGCCAAATTTGAAAAAGGCACGATTGTTACAAATGAAGAGGCAAAGACATACTTTGAAAAAAACAGGGCGTCGTTTAAGGCGGCCAAATATGAAGATGCGGCGGACGCAGTCAAGGCCGCCGTTGTAAAAGAAAAAACAAAGGAAAAGGCGAAAGAGACCGCCGATGCCGTTTTGAAGAGGCTTAAACAAGGAGAAGATTTCCAGAAAGTCGCCTCAAAAGACGGTTATGCAAAAGGAGAAAGCGGGTTTATTACAAAGGTTCAGGGCTACATAGCAAGCATTGGGCTTAATATAGGCGACAAGCCTGAGGCATTCTCTCTGAACAAAGAAAATCCTTATTATAGCCAGGTTGTCCCTCACGGAAACAAGTTTTACATCTTAAAGATGAAAGAGGTAAAAGAAGCTGATAAAGCTGAATTTGAGGCAAAAAAGGCTGAAATAAAAAACCGTCTCTTGCAGCAAAAACAGCAGGAGGCTTTGAACAAGTGGATTGACGAAATAAAGTCAAAGGCAAAGATTGAGATAAATAAAGAGGCGATGTAATTGCGATTTTCCCAACTATTTCTTCCAACACTAAAAGAAGCGCCTTCTGACGCAGAGATTGTAAGCCACAGGCTTATGCTGCGGGCAGGAATGATAAGAAAGCTGGCGGCAGGCGTCTACAATTACCTTCCTCTTGGTCTGAAGGTAATCAGGAAAGTTGAAAATATAGTGCGCGAGGAGATGAATCGCGCAGGCGCGCAGGAAGTTTTCATGCCTATGGTTATCCCCGCCGAGCTCTGGCAGGAGAGCGGCAGATGGGATGTATATGGCAAAGAACTGCTGCGCATAAAGGACAGACATCAGCGGGATTTTTGTCTCGGGCCCACGCATGAAGAGGTCGTCACCGCTATGGTGCGCGGCGAGGTGCGATCGTATAAACAACTTCCGTTAAATCTCTATCAGATTCAGACAAAATTCAGGGACGAGATTAGGCCGCGGTTCGGCCTTATGCGCGGCAGGGAATTTATCATGAAGGACGCCTATTCTTTTCACGCCACAGAAGCGGATGCGGACAGAGAATATCAAAATATGTATGACACCTACTGCCGGATTTTTGAACGGTGCGGACTTAAATTCAGGGCTGTGGAAGCGGAAACCGGCAATATCGGTGGACGGTTTTCGCATGAATTCATGGTGCTGGCCGAGACAGGGGAAGACGCCATTGCAAGCTGCAATAAATGCAATTACGCGGCGAATGTGGAAAAGGCGGAAACGAAACAGAATGCGGAATGCGGAATGCGGAATGCGGAAAAGGAAAAACCCTTAGAGAAAGTTTCTACGCCGGGGATGAAAACGGTTGAAGAGGTGAGCGGGTTTTTAAAGACAAGCCCTCAGAAATTGATAAAAACCCTTATCTATAATTCGGATAAAGGCGTGGTGGCTGTTCTTGTGCGGGGCGATTATGAGC
>JACRNK010000248.1 GCA_016234985.1 Deltaproteobacteria bacterium | reverse complement strand
TGATGGCCTTCAATACCTGTATAATCTCGAAAAGTATGGTATGAGGTTTGGGCTTAAAAGGATAAAGACCCTTTTAAAGTCTCTCGGCAATCCGCAGGATAAATTATCTGTAATTCACATCGCCGGAACAAACGGCAAGGGCTCCACCTCTGCCATGATAGCATCTGTTCTGGCAAAGGCAGGATATAAGGTTGGGTTATATACATCGCCGCATCTTGCAAGATTCAATGAGAGGATAAGGATAAGCGGAAAAGAGATAACTGATAAGAAGATAGTGGAGTTGGTAGCAAGGATACGGCAACGAAACGGAGAAACGGAGAGACGGAGAAAGAGAGAAATGACAAAACAAAATCCCCGATTCCCCGATTCCCCGATTCCCCGATTCCCCATTGCACCCACTTTTTTCGAATTTACCACTGCAATGGCGTTTTTATATTTTGCAGAGGAAAAAGTTGACTTTGCTGTAATAGAGGTGGGGCTTGGCGGGAGGTTAGATGCCACCAATGTTGGCAGGCCGATTGTTTCCATAATAACAAATATTTCAAAAGACCACGAGGCGATGCTCGGAAGCAGGATGGAAGATATAACGTTTGAAAAGGCAGGGATAATTAAAAAAAGCGGCATCTTAATATCTGCTGAAACAAAAACTGCGGCTCTGAAGGTTTTGACGAAGGAATGCAAAAAAAAGAAGGCAATATTTTATAGGCTCAATAGAGATTTTTTTGTAGAAAATCCCCCTGTATCCCCCTTTCCCAAAGGGGGAGCCAAACAACCCCCCCCTTTAATCCCCCCATCCCCCCTTTGTCAAAGGGGGGTAAGGGGGGATTTGAAAAAGGGGGGCAAGGGGGGATTTGCATTCAAAGGGAGACGATGGTTGTATCGGAATTTAACACTCAATCTTTTGGGCAGACATCAGTATTTCAATGTCGCTTGCGTCCTTGCAACATTGGAAATTTTACAAGGAAAAGGTTTTTGTATTCCCGAATCTGCCGTAAGAAATGGGCTTAAGGAAGTTTCATGGCCTGGAAGGCTTGAGATAGTATCAGAAAAACCGATAATTATTCTTGATTGTGCCCACAATCCGGCAGGGGCGGAGGTTTTGAAGGATGTTTTGGAAAACGAATTTGATTATAAAAAACTCTTTCTTGTGCTTGGCATAATGGCTGATAAGGATATGAAAGGGATATTGTCAAGGCTTGCTCCCCTTGCGCATACCGTGATACTGACACGTCCAAAGACAGAGAGGGCTGCATCATTGGATGCGCTTTATAAGGAAATCATGGAATTACGAATTACAACCCCCTTGCCCCCTTTAATAAGGGGGAATAATCGTAAGTTAAAAATAATGCTCATTGAAGATATTGCAGACGCCTGCGGCACAGCCATATCTATGAGCAACAGTAATGATATGATATGTATTACAGGCTCTGTTTTTACGGTTGGAGAGGCGAGAAATTTCTTGTTGAAAGGTGAAAGATGAAAGGTCGGATTACTGTTTTTTGTCTGCTGTTTGCTGTTCACTATTCACTGTGCACTGTTGTATTTGCAGAGTCCGGCTTTAAAAAAGATCAGCCCATAGAGATAACGGCGGACTCTCTAACCTACGATAAGCCCAAAGATACATACCATGCCGAGGGGAATGTCGTAATAATTCAAGGCAAATCATCCATCAGGGCTGATAAGGCGACTGTTGATATGGCTGCATCGCACGCAACAGCCATCGGCAATGTAGAAAGTGTAAGCGAAGAAGGGAACATATTAAGAGGAGACAGCCTTGAATTTGACATAGACGCAAAGGCCGGCGTTGTTATTAACGGCAGGCTGTTTTTTAAAAAGGGGAATCTGCATGTTGTCGCTTCCGAGATAAAGAAAACAGGCGATGAAAGTTATTCGGCGCATAGAGGATTTTTTACAACATGCGACTGCGCGGAAGACGAGTCCCCTGCGTGGGGTTTTTACTCGTCTGATACGGATGTGACGGTCGGCGAATATCTTACCGCATGGAACAGTCTTTTCTATATTAAGAAAGCCCCCGTATTTTATTTTCCTTATCTTGCATTCCCTGTAAAGAGAGAGCGTCAAACAGGCTTCCTTACTCCGAAGGCCGGATATTCCAGGCTTCGGGGTTTTAAATTTGACAATAGCTTCTTCTGGGCAATATCCGAGAGCCAAGACGCCACTTTTTATTTTGACATTGAAAGCAGAAGAGGGTTGGGCAAAGGCATGGAGTATAGATATATATTGAGCAGGCAGAGCGAGGGGGAGTTTTATTTTTATCATTTCAAGGAAACGGATATTGACAGGGTAAGGGAATTCAGAAAAGGGAGCGATAACCTATCCAGACCCAAGACCGCCGATGACGACAGATGGTTTCTGGAATATAAGCATACGGAGCTTTTACCTTATGATATCGGTTTAAAGGCGGATATTAAGAAAGTAAGCGATGATGAGTATTTTATAGATTTTGGAAAGAATACTAATGAAAGGTCATTGGAAAGCCTTGAGAGCAATATCTCCATGACAAAGACATGGAATAAGTTTAATCTCGTAACCCAGTTTAGATATTTTGACAATCTCCTTGTTGAAGAGAACAGGGCGACTTTGCAAAGACTGCCTGAGATTACCCTGACAGGCGCAGACCGGCAGATAATGGACACCCCGTTTCATTTTTCCATGGAATCCTCATTCGTCAATTTTGAGAGAAAACAAGGCTCAACAGGCCAACGCGTTGATGTTCATCCTACAGTATCGCTTCCATTGAACCCGGGCGGATATTTTGAGTTTAAACCGTGGGCAGGGGCAAGGGAGACGCTCTATTGGGTGAAAAATCCGCCGCAGGATAAATTCCATGACAGAGCTTCTTATGATTTGAATGCCGACCTTACCACTACATTTGTAAGAATATATTCATGGGATGAAAATAACCCCCCCTCCCCTCCCTTAGTAAAATCCCCCTCTGCTCCCCCTTTTTCAAAGGGGGATGAAGGGGGATTACAAAAAGTAAGGCACACAATCAGGCCGAAGATTGTATATACCTATATACCTGAACAGGTCCAGGATGACCTCCCTGTTTTTGACGGCATAGACAGGATTGCGCAGAGAAATGATTTTACATATTCATTGAACACCATACTGACCGGCAAATCCACGGATAGCGG
>JACRNK010000005.1 GCA_016234985.1 Deltaproteobacteria bacterium | reverse complement strand
TACTTCGGTTTTCTCGCCTTTGTATCTTATATCCTGAGGCGGCGCGCCTACAGAGGCAAATTGGTGGATTCGGCAGCCTGTTCCAATAGTCGTCCAGCCGTCTATAACCACATGAGAGGCTATGACTGTCCCTTTTCCTATTTGGACATCCTTGCCTACAACCGAATAAGGCCCTATTTCAACATCTGCGCCAATCTCAGCGCCTGTATGAATTATGGCAGTAGGATGGATTTTGGATTCATACTTTATCATTATTCTACCCCTTCTCCACTATCGTAGCCATCAACTCTGCCTCGCTCACCAAATTGCCGTCAACAAAGGCCTCTCCCTTAAACGCCCAGATAGCGCCCCTTTACTTTGTCACCTCCAGAACAAGCTCAAGCCTGTCCCCTGGCAGCACAGGCTTGCGGAACTTTGCCTTATCTATTCCCATAAAATAAACCGCCTTGTTTGCCACATTCGTGGACTTAAATGCAAGTATGCCGCCTACCTGCGCCATTGCTTGTTTGCCACATTCGTGGACTTAAATGCAAGTATGCCGCCTACCTGCGCCATTGCCTCTATTATCAAAACACCAGGCATAATCGGGTGTCCGGGAAAATGCCCCTGGAAAAACGGCTCATTGATTGTGACATTTTTTATGCCCTTAGCCTTCTTTCCTGCCTCAAATTCCACAACCTTGTCCACCAAAAGAAATGGATAGCGATGCGGCAGGATTTTTAAAATTTCATTTATGTCAATCATGGTATCTCCTTTTTATGGAATCCAGAATACAGAATTCTGAATTCAGAATAAATACCAACGTGAGTTTATGTTTCCTATTCTGACTTCTGACCTTCCTCTAACTCTTTTACCCTCTTTTCCAGTTCCAAAAGCATCTTCCGCATTTCCGGAAGTTTTGCAAATATGTTTTGCGCCTTAAGCCAGTCCCGGTGCGGTATTGCAGGACTGCCTGAAAATACCCCTTTTGATGTAATATCCTGCGCCACACCGGATTGCGAACCGATTATAACATCATCGCCGATTTCTATATGGCCTACAACGCCGACCTGTCCGGCAAGAGTTACCCTGCTGCCTATCTTTGTAGAGCCTGCTATGCCTGCCTGAGCGACTATTACACAGTCTTCTCCGATTGTAACATTATGGGCTATCTGCACGAGATTATCTATCTTGGTTCCTCTGCCGACAACCGTTTCTCCCAGTGTTGCCCTGTCGATTGTAACACATGCGCCAATCTCCACATCATCCTCAATCCGGACAATGCCCACCTGCGGTATCTTATGATACTTTGCCCCGTCCTTTGCAAAACCAAATCCGTCGCTGCCTACAACAGAGTTGCAGTGGATTATAACGCGTTTAGCTATGTGGCATCTCTCTCTCACAGACACGTTTGAATACAATATGGTGTCGTCTCCTATGCTTGCGCCCCTGCCGACAAAAACACCCGGATAAAGCGAAACCCTGTCGCCTATCACAGCATCCTCACCTATAAACACATGAGGATATATGGAAACCGATGAGCCTATCTTAGCAGTGGGATGGATATATGCATCAGGGTGAATGCCGTTATATGGCAAAGGCGGCGGATTGAAAAGCGCCAGTATCTTTGCGAAAGCCAGATATGGGTTCTTGACATAAAGGAAATTCTTGCCTGCCTGCGCTTTCACGTCAGGTGAAACAATAAACGCAGAGGCCTTGGCATTTGCAATCATGGCAATATATTTCGGATTGGCAATAAAGGTTATATCCCCTTCTCCTGCATTGTCTATCCCTGCCACATCGGAAATGGCTATATTCTCATCTCCGGCGATATCGCCTCCGACAAAACGCGCCAATTCCTTAAGTGTTTTGTTTTGCATTGTACCCTGCTTCATTTTTTTTCTTTTTTCTCTTTTTTATGCTCAGCATCGTAGACTTTTATAAGGTCAGCGGTCAGGTCTGCTTCCGGCGGGCCATAGATAAGTCCTTGCAGCTCAAATAAAAAGGTATAGCCCTTCTCCTTTGCCATGGGTTTGGCAAGCTCTATCAGGTCTTTTATGATTACAGTCTTTTTTTCCTGTTCCCTTCTTTTAAGGTCGTCATTTGACTGCAAATAAAATCTCTGAAACTCCTGCATCTTAGCCTGCAATTCTTTCTGCTTTTGCTCCCTCATGTCTTCGCTCCACACAGCCTTCTTTTTGTCAACCTCTTCATTGAGCTTTTTGAGCTCTTCCTGTTTTGCATCCACCTGCTCCTGCCTCTTTTTAGTCTCGGCCTCAAGTTCTGTAATGGCCTCTTTGCCTGCCAAACAGTCGTTTAATGCCTTCTGGAGATTGATATATCCAATCTTCACCTCCGCCGCCATTGCCGCGCCTGAAAATATGACGGCAACGATAATTGCCATAATGCCAATCCGTAGTTTTTTCATTTTTCTCTCCTTTATTTCAGTTATCAGTTATCAGTTATTGTTTTTTTACTGTTTACTGTTCACTGATTACTGTTCACTGTCTTTAAAACACCGTCCCTATGGTAAACTCCCACTGGCTGGCCTTTTCCCCTTCCCGCCTGTTCAAATTGCGGCCCCATTCCAGCCTGAGCGGACCAACCGGAGAAAACCACCTTATTCCAATACCGGCGGATGTCCTTAAATCGCCGAGATCTATATCGCCGTTATACGCATTTCCTGCGTCATAAAAAATAAGGCCTCTTACCTTCTGCTCGGTTACAAGCGGGAAGAGATATTCAAAATTCGCAAAAACCTCTTTATCGCCGCCTATAATATCATTTGTTGCAGGGTCCCTTGGACCTATGGTCCTTGTTCTAAATCCCCTTATGGTATTTATACCGCCGAGATAAAACCTTTCATATACAGGGATGGCTTTGCCTCCAAAACCCTGAACATATCCGATTACGCCATGCGTAACGAATGTGGTATCCCAAAACAGCGGAAAATATTTCACTCCTTCGGCGACATATTTAATAAAATTATTATCTCCGCCGAGCGGCCCGCCTGCAAACTCAACTGCGAGCGATGTTACAGACCCCTCTGTGGGGAAAAAGGCGTCGTCCCTCGTGTCCCGTTTAAGCACAGCGTCTATGCTGCTGGTGGTCTTCTTGCCTTCCTGGTCTTTTATAAGTTGAGCTGCGCCTGACGCCACATCCTTGACTGTCACATCTTCTAATTTATAGGTCAGGTATCCTCTGACATCCCTTTCATAAACCGGAAATCCCAGCCTTACATCAAAACCATAACTGCCTCTGGTAAAATCAGGATACTCTCTGTTCAGTTTAAACAGGTCAACTCCGGCAGAAATAGGTTTGTCAAAAAGCCACGGCTCGGTAATGCCAAGCTGGTATCGCTCGCTTTTAGAGCTCATAGTCCCTGAAAGGTCAAGTTTAAGCCCGGTGCCGAGAAAGTTGCTCTGCGATATGGATGCAGTGCCTATAATCTTGTCAACCGAACTGTAACCCACCCCTGCTGAAATAGAGCCGGTCGGCCTCTCCTTTACATCCACATTCAGAACCATCTTATCATCAGAGCTTCCCGGCTGAGGCGCAATATTCACCCTCTCAAAATACCCCAACCTGTTCAGGTTGTTTCTGCTCCTCTTCATGTCTGTGGCTGAAAAGAGCGCGCCCTCTGAAAGCTCAACCTCTCTCCTTATAACCTTATCCCTGGTATTAACATTGCCGGAAATGTTTATCCTTTCTATATATACCAATTCCCCTTTCTGAATATCAAATGTAATATCCGCCATTTTTTCCTTTTCATCTATATCGGTAACAGGATTGATATTAACATTAGCATATCCTTTATCGCCGTAAACATCGTTCAGTCTGGAAATATCTTCAGTAAGTATCTTTCTGCTGAATATCTCACCGGACGTTGTCTTAACCTTTTCCATTAATTCGCTTTTTGTAGCAGTAATTACGTCGCCCTTCATGTCTATCTTTCCAACCCTGTACTGCTCTCCCTCAACCAACGCTATGCTGATAAAAAACCATTTCTTATCGTTGCTCAAAGAAACCAGATGATCTGTCATACTGGCATGTATGTAGCCGTTATCGTAATAATGCGCCATTATTTTATTAAGGTCGTTTTGAAATACAGCCTCGTCATAAACCCCTGCCTTTGTCATAAAGGAAAAAAAGCCTGTCTCGCTTGTATCCATGATATCCTTTATCTTGCCCTCTTTAAACGCCTTGTTGCCTATGATGGTAATCCTCTTTACCTTTACCTTGTCTCCTTCCTCTATCTTAAAATTGACCGCTGCAGTCGCATCATCCTTCCGCTCTATCAAAGGCTCAACCTTTGCAAGATAAAACCCTTCTGTCGCATAAAGGGCCTTAATCTTTTCCGCATTTTCAAAAAGCAGTGCCCTGTTAAGGATTGTGTTCTCTTTGACCGTTATCACGCCGTTTATCTTCTCATCCTTAATCTCTTTATTCCCGGCTATTACCACCTTTTTTATTACCGGCTTTTCCTTTACAATAAAATTAAGATATTTCCCCTTATCCCCAACCGTGACATCTGCCATTACATCTTCAAAAAAACCCATGTCATAAACTGCCTTTATATCATCCCTTAAGTCGTCCGGAGAAAACAATTCCCCTGCCTTGCTCTTCAGTTTTGCCTTTACAGCCTGTTCGTCAACCCGTTTATTGCCGGTGATTGTTATTTTGCTTATTATTGCTGACGGTATTTCTCTTGCGTCGCCTTTTTTAGGCCTTAAGGCTTCAGCCTGTATCCTGGCCTGAATATCTGCGGCAAGTGATGTTGCAGACTCAAGCATTGCCTTTTCGTTTTCTTTCTTCAGATATAAGGAAGCGATTATTTTGCCGCTTGATATATCCAGTAATCTGACATCAAGGCTTATGGCCTTATCTATTTTTGTTATGCTGCCAAGGATTGCAATTGCCGCATCTTCGTCTTTTCCAATTTTTAATGCAATCGCCTCGTCAAACAAATAGACCTTTTCATCAAGCACAAGCCTTTTAAGCCTTTCTATGCCGACAACCTCTGTCTTCCTGTCTGACTCAATGGCAGACGCCAGCGCATTGAGAATCTTTCTCCTGAAACCGGAAAGGTCATCCTTGCCGTGTATTGAAAACGGCGTAATTATTACCCTCACTATAGCCTTTGGAGGCAAAACACCGGCCTCCTGCGCCGCAGACATGGAAGGCAATAAACAATAAACTGCAAACAATAAACATATAATCATCACCTGCCTTCCCAACCTCTCTCAGCTGCGCCTTCATATAACTTCCCGTCAACCATCCTGACCCTTCTGTTCATTTTGCCGGCAAGCCTCTCATTATGCGTTACGATAATCATGGTTATATCCTTTGCGTTATTTAGTTTTAAAAGCCAATCAAAAACCTCATCCCCTGTCTGCGTATCCAGATTCCCGGTAGGCTCGTCTGCCAGAAGCATATCCGGCGACTGAATAAGCGCCCTTGCTATTGCAACCCTCTGCTGCTCGCCTCCGGATAATTCACCGGGCTTGTGATTAAGCCTATGCCCCAATCCAACATCCGAAAGAAGCCTCCCGGCCATGCTTCCTGCTGACGCCCTGTCTCCTCCACCCACGAGAACAGGCATCATCACATTTTCCAGAGCGGTAAATTCCGGGAGAAGATGGTGAAACTGGAACACAAAACCTATGTTTTTATTTCTGAAAACAGCCAGCTTTTTATCAGTATGCCCGAATATCTTTTCGCCACTGTAAAACACATCGCCTTTTGTCGGCCTGTCCAGAGCGCCCATTATATGCAGCAGGGTGCTTTTCCCAACCCCCGACGCCCCGACCACAGCCACCGTCTCTCCCTTTGCAATGGATAAGTCAATACCCTTCAGCACCTCTACCGTTTTTGTCTTGTTGCCATAGGATTTATACAACCCAGTTATCTTTATCAGTTCCATGTCGGTTGTCAGTTATCAGTTATCAGTTAGAAACAGCAATGAGTAAAAGCAGCAATGAGGTTAAAGACGGCTACTTCTTTTACTCATTGCTCATTGCTTTTTTTCTGTTCACTGTTCACTGATAACTGTTTTTAAATCAGCGCCGCGGTCTGAAGCTCTTTTGCCTTTATAACATCCGCAACCCTTGCCTTGATAACATCCTCCAATATCTTTTTTATGTCAGGATATTTAGCCAATATGTCTTTTATCATAGGCCGTGAAAACAGAACAAGCTCAGTGTTAGTGGCAGCGGTGCAACTGGCAACCCGCGGCTTTGCAGTAGCCAGGGCTATCTCCCCGAAAAAATCCCCTTCTTCAAGCACAGTCATTACTATTCTACCTTTGTTAGGATCATCAACCCAGACCTTAACCTTGCCCTCTTTTATCAAATACATGGTGTCGCCGATTTCGCCCTGATTAACTATGTTTACACCCTGTTCAAACTTTTTGGATGTCAATCTTGCAAGGATGGCCTTTCTGTCAGCAGGGGTTAGCGGTTCAAATATGGAAGAAATGGCCATGAGCCTGTCAACTACCCTTTCCTTATAAAAATCGAAAAGCACCTGTGCAACCCTTTTATGCTTTGCAATAATTTCATCTATGTCGCTTTTGACAATCTCAAGGATGCTTGCAGGAGATGTCGCCCTCACTGACGCCTCTCTCTTCGCATTTGAGAAGAAACCGAACTCCCCGAAAAACTCGCCCTCTTTGAGCGTAGCCAATACGACATTATTGCCTTTCTTGTCTCTGGCAATTATGTCCAAAGTCCCGCTGACCACTATGTAGATGGAATCGCCCTTTTCTCCTTCCTGAAATACAAATACTCCAGGAGAGAGCATCTGGTGTTTGACCCTGCCGATAACTGCAATCAATTCATCTCTTGTAAGGTCTGAAAAAAGCGGCGTCCTCGGAAATTTGACCTGCTGTTCTTCAGCAGCCTTTGCAGTACTATGCGCAGAAGGCGGCTGGCCGGCAGCAGGCTTTGATGTCTCGGCCTTCCCCCGATTGAGACTCTCGGGGGCAGGTTTTTCCCCTTCCGCCACAATGCCTTTTTTAGTATATAGTTCTGCTATCTTTTTCTGGACAGCCGACTGGGAGGGGTCTATGTCCATGATAATCTTGCAGACGCCGATTGCCTTGGTGACAAAACCTTGTGAAATAAATATATTTATAGCTTGCTTATACGCATCTACAGCATCATCATTTTTACCCAATTTCCTGTAAATATCCCCAATCCGCAGCGCAATCCTCGGATCCTTGCTGGAATACGGCCTTATACTCTCGTATGCCTCAACAGCTTCTTTAAATTTACCTTTGGAAAACCAACCTTCCGCCTTATCTTTGATAGCGTTAATATCACCAATATCAGGAGCCATAGTTCTCCTCCGTTGTTTTTTAAACTTTGCTCCGTAGGAGCATACTGTTTGTAGAAATAGTTTGTTGAAAATATTTTTAGCTCCATCGGAGCGGCCTGTCCAATGCCTGACGGCTATTTATAAATTTATATGCCATTCAACAGGCCGCTCCTACGGAGCTCTGTTTTTGATTATATATTCTTGTTCTACAAACAGATCGCCTCTCCGAGGCTAAAACAATCAAAAACCCAAAATTCAACTTTTTTACGAAAGAACCCATTTTTTTAATTACCCACTTGAAATGAGAAAGAACCAAACCTTTTCCATCTTACTCATATCTCAATGCCTCAACAGGGTCCAGCTTGGATGCCCTCCATGAGGGGTAAAGCGTTGCCAGAAAACTTATGATAATCGCCGCCAATGCTATCGCTGCCACAGTATAAGGGTCAACCTTTGAAGGAAGTTTATCTAT
>JACRNK010000004.1 GCA_016234985.1 Deltaproteobacteria bacterium | reverse complement strand
TACTTCATCCTTTAAAAAACGGGTTCGCTTTGCCAGTTCTATCGCAAGGGCCTTTGCATCATAGACCTTTGGAAAAGTGAACGAGAAGAATTTTTCGAGCAGCTTCAGAAAATCATCTTCTTTTTCTACCGGCGGAACGGTTTTTAATTTATGCGCGACATACGGCCTTCCGATCAGAACCTTGTCTATTAAAGCGCCATTCCTGTAAAGCCTGAATTCAAAGAAATTTGTCAGTATAAGGTTGGGGAAGGTATGAAGGTAGCGTTTTAACTGCTCGGTTTCTTCTATCTGGTCTAAATATTCAACAGTCGGCGCCTTTGCTTCTATATATCCTACAATCTGTTGCTCCCCGCCCCATATTCTAAAATCAGGATTTCCGGCATCGGTCTTTTTCGGCAGGGTTGTAACCTGAATATTTTTTTTATTGCCTGTCCCCAAATGCTTTAATTGGGGAATAGAGTCGGAATAATTCTTGAGAAGTTCCTCAAGACAAGAGTAATAGCTCTCCTCCCGTGCATCTCCCTTTCTATCAACTTCAAACAGTCTTTTAAGATATGATTTGAGCATTGGTTTTTATATGATGTAATCCGCAACAATCCCCGCCAGTATCAATAAACCTATCACGGCATTGGCTACAAATATTTTTAAAGCCAGTTCTCTTGTCGGAGATTTTTTCAACATAAATACCATATATTCAAAAATAATGCCTGATAAAAAAAGAACGGCAAAATATGAGCCGCCCATGTTTGCGATAAATCCAACTACCGCAAGGATGATTATAAGTGCTGCATAAAGCAGATATAGTGTCATATAGACATGTCTGCCAAAAAGTATTGCCGTGGACTTCACGCCTATCTTTATATCGTCTTCCTTGTCCATGAGCGCATAGATAGTGTCATAAGCCGTTGACCAAAAGATGTTTGCCGCAAATATCAAAATCGCGGGCAGGCCGATGGTATTATTTACGGCAGCCCATGCCATGACCGCGCCCCAGCCGAATGCAATGCCGAGAAAAACCTGAGGAAAATGGCTCACCCTCTTTACAAAAGGGTAGATGGCTGCCAGAGATATTCCAATTATAGAAAGCGCGATGGTGAGCGGATTCAGAAACAAGACGAGGATAAAGGCCGCTACTGCAAGCAAAACAAATGTGCCGAGCGCTTCTTTGAGATTTAGCCTTCCGTCAGCCAGCGGCCTTGTTTTTGTCCTTTCCACATGCTTATCAAAATTTCTATCCGCGATGTCGTTTATGGCGCAGCCTGCGCTCCGCATGAGGAATGTGCCGATAGTAAATATGGAAAGAAGTTTTAATGATGGCCTGCTGCCTGATGCTATAAAGAGAGACCAGAGGGTTGGGCATAAAAGAAGCAGTGTCCCGTATTGTTTGGGAAGCCTTATCAAATCGCTTACGGCATATATCTTTTGCGATAAAACCTGTGTTGTCATATTTTTAAATGCAGCGGTGGCTTGCCCGCAAGCTCAGGCGAGAAAATCTCAGTTATAGATGCTGTAATTTTCTTCCCCGTAGAATTGGTCTGCGCCGTCAGCCTGTAATGCTTTGCCCAGAGAATGGTTTCAGGCGCAAGATTAAGGACATCGTTCACGTCTCTGCAATGCACAGCGCATACTTCAAGTTTGTCCTTAGACGCTAAAAGCCCCTGCCCTATCAAACTCTTGCCGATAGGTTCAATAGCGACGGCTATTGTTTCTATAAAATGTTCATCCAGGCCTGACAACGGAAATACGGAGCGGGCATATACAAGTTTTTTACTTGCCTGCATAAGCCAAGCATCGCGAATGATGGCATCATCTCCGGCATCAATCTCCAGATACAACGCCTCATCTTTTTCCATTCTGCGGATCTTATGGTTTTTTATTTCCACATCCAGCGGAGATTGGTTCAATGCCTCTAAAAAACCGGTCAATGAGCCGTCTGACAATAGCAGCAGCCTGTGCTGCGGCGGCATCTCAAGTCTTTCGCATAATCCGATCGCCTCTTTATTGCCGATCCATTTCCATCCGGGTGCAATAGAATAATTCATATTAAGAAACCTCTTTGCGCAAATTCACGATTCAGCCTGATTCAAAGATTGCAAGATACCATACAAAGACAGGCTGGTCAACGGCCTGGGAATTCCAAGCGAATTTCAACAAAATATCTTGACATGGATATTTTAAATGGATATTCTTTGTATGCGCTTTACGATGAAACCGTATAAACTTCACATTTTTGTATGCCACGGTAAAAACTGCTCTGCTGCCGGTTCTGAAAGATTGCTTGAACTCTTAAGGGATAAGTTAGACTCCGAAGGGTTGACAGCTTGAACTCTTAAGGGATAAGTTAGACTCAGAAGGCTTGGCAGCGGACATAAAAACCTCCAAAAGCGGATGCCTCAGCGTCTGCAAGGAGACCGACCCAAAAGGCGGATTGTGCCCCGCCGTTGTTATTTATCCGCAAGGGGTATGGTATCATAAAGTGGCGGAAGCGGATATATCTGACATAGTGGAAAAACATATTAAATCCTGCAAATTAGTGGAAAGGGTTTTGCACCATAAGATGTAAAAAACTTTGAACCAAAGGCCCTCAAAATAAAACAAAAAGAAAGGAGAACGGATAATGGTAAAAAAGACAGTCATCTTAAGCAGCATCTTTGCATTTATGCTTGCTATAGCTGTTTCCGGCTGCGGCCAGCAGCTAAAGCAGGACAGGAAAATGAACAGCTAAAGAGTCAGGTTCAGACCTTGACCGATGAGAACAATAACATGAAAAATCAGGTGGCAAGCCTGAAGAAAGAGGCAGATGATCTTAAGGCTCAGATAGCATCCCTGACTCAGGAGAGGGATAACCTGAAGAAAGAGATTGAGGCATCAAAGGCAAAGGCCAAACCGGCGGCAAAAGAAGCCCCAAAAAAGAAAACCACAACAAAGAAAAAATAATATAAGATTTTCAGATTAACGTCTGGAAATATTGGTGAATAGGTAAGCAAAGGACGCCTTGGTTCAAAGAAAAAGGGGGAGTGTAAAAACTCCCCCTTTTTTTAATCCGCCCTGATAAAAACTCAAAACACAATCTTACTTTGCCTTTTGCCTTAGTTTTTTTACCCATCCCTTTACTGCGCCACGCCTGCACCGGTTCCTGAAAATGTGCCTCCACCTATTGTCCCTGCGGCTGCGCCATTGAAAGTAGTAGATCCGTTATAAGAACCGCCGCTCAGAGTTCCACTGCCGTCAACTGTTGCTATCCATTTATTATTGACACTATCCCAGACCTTTGGCGTAAAGGCTGCATTGAGGCCGCTGCCTGTAAGATTAAC
>JACRNK010000247.1 GCA_016234985.1 Deltaproteobacteria bacterium | reverse complement strand
TTGCGTGGAAGTCAGCTCCTGGTCGAATATGATAAGGCTTGCCTCTTTTTGAAGGGCATTTATGACAAGCTCTTTCAGCTTTCCGCTGCCCATGAGATATTTCGGGTTAAACTCCTTTGGCCTCTGTATGATTGCGTCCAGTACAACCACGTCTGCGGAGCGCGCCAGTTCTTTAAGCTCTTCCATGGATTCTATTTGTTCTTCTCTGTTGCCTTTTGTGGATACGCTTACAAGGATTGCCCTCTCCCTTTTATCTTGGACATCCCTGACTATTGCCCTGCCCATCTCATCTTCCAGGGCTTGAACAAACTCGTCTGCTTTTAAATCCAGCCTGTGAAACGGCATTGCCGGCGCTGTTTCAAAGGTTTTGCCTTCAGGGTTTATCGGCAAAAGATGAGACATATAAATATTGCCGGGCAGGCCGTCCTGTATGGCGACGCCAATGGCAGCCATCATATCTAACCTCAGCAAGGCAAGGTCTGTAAGGTCATCCTGGCTTAACGGTTCATTCTTGAGATGCGTGTGTATGCAGCGAACGCCCCTGAGTCGTTTTCTGCCAAGCGGATAATCGGATAAGACAGGTATGACAATCTCTTTTTCATCGCCGACAATGGCGCAAACGACAAAACCCTGGCGATTGACGATAATGCCGAGTTGTCTGCCTATATCTCGGGAAAGCTCTGTAAGGTATCTCCCTAATTCCGGCGTTATTAGCAGGCTGGTTGGAATGCGGCGGCGGTAGATGTGCTGTAATCTTCGTAATTGGTCTGCCTTAAGGCCTTTTATATTTCCGTAAAGTTGTGAAATGGAAGCTCCTTTTTAAACAGAGTATCACCCCGTCAAACAAATTTCAAATTGTAAACCAGTATTGGTTATGTTAATTTAGGCATTATCAAAAAAATTGGTTCTTTCGTAAAAAAGTTGAATTTTGGGTTTTTGATTGTTTTAGCCTCAGAGAGGCGATCTGTTTATAGAACAAAAATGTATAACCAAAAACAGAGCTCCGTAGGAGCGGCCTGTAAGTCTGCACACAACGCACAGACAGGCCGCTCCTATGGAGCTAAAACATTTTTGAAAATTTATTTCTACAAACAGTATGCTCCTACGGAGCAAGACAAATGAATTCGCGCTTCACGATATTTATCTTTTTAATTTTTCCACGAAAGAACTAAAAAAATATCTATGACAGCATTTAACATAAAAGATTATCTGACGCTTGTTTCAAGGCCGAGCAGATACATCGGCGGCGAAATCAACTCCATTAAAAAAAACCTTTCCAATGTAAAGCTGAAATTCGGCCTTGCATTTCCGGATGTTTATGAAATAGGCATGAGTCATTTGGGCATGCAGATTCTGTATCAGACATTGAACAGTCGGGATGATATAGCCTGCGAGAGGGTTTTTTCGCCGTGGATTGACATGGAAAGGCTTCTGAGGGATAAAGGGCTTCCTCTTGCTACGCTTGAATCCGGTATTCCTGTGGGTAAACTGGATGTGCTCGGTTTTTCAATCCAGTATGAACTTTCATATACGAATATCCTGAACATCCTCAATCTCGGGAACATCCCTCTCTATTCAAAAGACAGGGACGAAACTCACCCGGTGATAATCGGCGGTGGACCGATTGCGTTCAATCCTGAGCCGATTGCAGATTTCTTTGACGCCTTTGTGCTTGGCGACGGCGAAGAGGTTATATTGGAGATTGCGGGTGTTGTAATGGAATGGAAAAGCAGCAAGGGCAAGAGAGAGGGTTTGCTTAAAAGGCTGGCTCAAATTGAGGGCGTGTATGTGCCTTGTTTTTTTGATGTTGAATATAACGCTGACGGAACAATTAAGGCAATTGCCCCTCTTGTAAAGGGTTATGAAGCCGTGAACAAGAGGATAGTGGCGGACATCAACACCCTGCCTCTGCCGGTAAAACCTGTTGTGCCGTTTCCGCAGATTGTGCACGACCATCTCACTGTGGAAATCAACAGGGGCTGCACAAGGGGATGCAGGTTCTGCCAGGCAGGCATGATTTACAGGCCGAACAGGGAGAGGTCTCCTGAAAATATCATAAAAATAGTTGAGCAGGCATTGAAAAATACAGGCCATGACGAGGTCTCTTTTTTATCATTGAGCTCAGGAGACTATTCGTGCATAGAGGATGTGTTTATAAATTTCATGGACAGATTTGCCGATAAAAAGATTGCCGTATCGCTCCCTTCTTTGCGTGTGGGAACATTGAAACCGCAGCTTGTTGAAGAGATAAAGAGGGTGAGAAAGACCGGCTTTACCATGGCGCCGGAGGCTGGAAGCGAAAGGCTCAGGAATGTGATAAATAAAGGAATTGAGGAAAACGCGCTGATAGAGACTGCTAAAAATATCTTTAATATGGGCTGGAGGGCGATAAAACTATATTTTATGATCGGCCTTCCTACTGAAAATCAAGATGATGTCCGGCAGATTGTTGAGCTTTCAGCCAGGGTTCAAGACGCTGGCAGAGGGCATGGATTCAGGCCCACTGTCAATGTAAGCGTTTCAGGGTTTGTGCCAAAGCCGCACACGCCGTATCAGTGGGAGCCGCAAATAAAACTGGAGGAGTGTTTGGAGCGGCAGGCATTTTTGCGGAAAGAACTCAAGAGACGCAAACTGGACTTTAAATGGCATGACGCAAAAATGAGCTTTCTTGAGGGTGTGTTTGCAAGAGGAGACAGAAGGCTGTCAAAGGTTATAAGGGCTGCATTTGAAGCAGGATGCCGTTTTGACAGTTGGAGCGACCAATTCAGATTTGACGTCTGGCAGAAGGCATTTAAAGATACGGGGGTAGAGCCTGAATTCTACACCTACAGGAGGCGGGATAGAAACGAGGTTTTCCCCTGGGAGCATCTCAATACAAGGATTGACAGGGAATTTTTATATAAAGAATATGAAAAATCCGTCAATACAGAAAACACACCCGACTGCAAGGTGGAAAAATGCAGTGTTTGCGGTATATGCGACCATGAGGTTATAAAAAATGTGAACTTTTACGAGGAGTCAGAGAGTCAAAGAGTCAACGAGTCATTTTTGTCCCCCTCTGGAGGGGGTAGGGGGAGGAAAATTGAGCCAAGTCCGTCCACCCCCTTTATCCCCCGTCAGCGGGGGACAGTAAAAAGTCAGAGAGTCATAGACTCGGCGTCTGAAATTCCGCAATCCGCAATCCGCAATCCGCAATTTAAAATCCGTCTCTCTTTCTCCAAAACAGGCGAGATGAAATACCTTGGCCATCTTGAACTTGTGACTCTGTTTTCCAGGGCAATACGAAGAGCGGAGATTCCGGTTGCGTATTCAGCCGGTTTTCATCCTCTTCCAAAATTCACATTCAGCCCGCCCCTTTCCGTTGGCATAGAAAGCATGGCAGAGGAGATGGGGCTGGAACTTTTTGCATATATGAAAGCCGGGGAAATTCAGGAAAGGCTGAATCGGACTCTGCCAAGTGGAATCAGGATTTTAGAGGCAGCAGAGCTTCCCTCTGGAATAAAATTGAAACTTCCTTTTGTCTCTGATACTATCAGTGAAGAAAGTTATCTGGTTTTTTTAAAAAACGGCTGTTTGCCTGCGTCGTTAAACCGCAGCAGATTACAAGAGCTTATAGATACATTTCTTGGGAAGAGCGAAATTATTATCCTGAAGCAGAGACAGGAAAAGGGAACAAATATAAATATCAGACCGTTGGTAAAGGATATTTCTTTGAAGGATGACGCTGCCGTGCAGATGACCTTGAATAAAGGGGTAAATGGAAGCGTGAAACCTTATGAGGTTGCAGCGCATCTTCTCGGCATCTCTGTCAACGACAGTAAACTTTTTTCAATATTGAAAATAAAAGGAGAAAGCAAGACAGTATGACCATGAAACATTCAGGAAATGAAATAATAATAAATTACAGTCCGCACGAAACAAGGGTTGCGGTTCTGCAAGGCGGCAGGCTTGTGGAGTTTTCTATGGAAAGGCCGAAAGACAGGGGGCTCAGCGGAAATATTTACAAGGGCAGGGTGGCAAGGGTTTTGCCGGGCATGCAGGCCGCATTTGTTGACATCGGTCTGGAGAGAACGGCATTCCTTCACGCAACCGATGTATATGAATCATTTGAAGACTTTGAAGACCTTGCAAAAGAGGCAGAGGATGAAGAGAGGGAAAAACGCTTCAGGCACACACCCATTCAGGACATTCTCAAAGAAGGCCAGGAAATCATGGTTCAGGTCGCAAAGGAGCCTATAGGAAGCAAAGGCGCGCGTGTTACATCCCACGTTTCGCTTCCGGGCAGAGAGATTGTTTTTACGCCCACAGACGACCATATCGGCGTTTCCAGAAGAATAGAAAACGAAAGGGAGAGAAGGAGGCTTAAGGAGATAGTTGCAAGGCTTCGGCCCGACGGTTCAGGCTTTATCATACGCACAGCATGTGAAGGAATGAAGGAAGACGACATAAAATCAGACATGGATTTTCTTATAAAATTATGGGGCGATATCCTCAAAAAAAGAGAGAAAACGCCTCCCCCCGGCCTTTTATATCAGGAATTGGATTTAACCCTCAGGACGATAAGAGATAACTTCACTGCCGACATAGACAAACTTGTTATAGATTCCAAAGAGGAATTTGAGCGGGCGGTAAAATTTGCCGAAGATTTTATGCCTGAACTTAAACAACGGATAGAATTATATGAATCCGAAGAGCAAATCTTTGACACCTATGGAGTCGAAATAGAGCTTGCAGACGCAACATCCAAGAAGGTCTGGTTAAAGTCCGGCGGTTATATCATTATAGACCAGATGGAGGCCCTGACTGCCATAGATGTCAATACGGGGAAATATGTGGGCAAGAAAAGCTCTGAAGAGACTGTTCTAAAAACAAACATGGAGGCTGTAAAAGAGATTGTCTATCAATTAAAGCTCAGGAATATAGGCGGCATAATTGTGCTTGATTTGATAGATATGACAAAATCAGCCAACAAGGAAAAGGTTTACAATGCGCTCAAAGAGGCGCTCAAGTCTGATAAGGCGCGGACAAACATCCTGAAGATTTCGGAACTGGGCCTTGTAGAGATGACAAGAAAAAGGAGCAGGGAAAACATCACGCAGTTGCTCTGTGAGCCATGTCCCTATTGCGAAGGAAACGGCGTTATAAGGTCAAAATATACGGTTATCATGGAAATATACAGGGAACTCTTGAAGGAACTGCCCAAGAGAAGGCGTAAGGCCGTGATTTATGCCCATCCGATAATTGCAGAGCTTTTATACGGCGAGAGTGAAAATGTGATAGAAGAATTGGAAAAGAGGTTCAAAAAGAGGGTGGTTATAAAAACATCCGGCGCATTGCATCAGGAACAGTATGAAATCGTGTGACTAATAAATGCAAAACAACAGTGAGCAGTTGAGGATGTGCCGCTTATGCCTTATCCCATTCTTCGCCGCTGATACCCGCCTGCCTGATTATTTCTTTAACAAGGCTTATATGAATGTCTCCGCTTCCGTGAGGGTTCGGAATACGAATCTTTTGTCTGCCTTTTATCATAAATTGATGCCTGCCGCCGGAAAATGGGCCTGAATATCCAAAGGTTTTAAATTTTCTGATTAGCTCTCTTCTTGAAACGCTGGATGGCATGGTCAGGCGGTTGCTGCCTCTTTGATATTTATTTCTATACCCTTAATATTAGGAACAGGGTCTCTGTCTCTTAATTTGAGGATAAGCCATTCGTCTAATACATCCATAAGCTCTTTTCTGCATTCCTCAACTGTTTTTCCGTTAGCCCATACTCCCTCAAAACCCGGTATCTCGGCAAACCATGTTCCACCGTCCAATTTCTTATATTCTGTTGTTTCCAAAGCCCGTTGAATATATTCAAATAACATGGCCAACCTCCTATAATTTGAATATTAGCAGATGTATTTACTGCTTGCAAGGCATTTTACACCCTGCATCAGGAGCAGTATGAGATAGTGTGAGTAGGCAAGGGCGGGGTTGCCCCCGCCTCTACATGACAGGTAGGTGCGTCTGCCCATATACATTAAAACACCCAGCTCACATTCAGGTACACATTTCTTCCCGACTCCGGAATCCTGTCAGTTGTTTTATATCCATCCTGATTGAACGCAAAATTCTTGGATGTATGCTCGTAATAGTATCTATCAAGAATATTCTCAACCCCTGCTGTCAGGAGCAAGGAGCCAACCGGTTTCCAGCCAAGTCTTACATCAAATGTTGAAAAACCCGATGTTGTGCCCGGGTCAACAACAGAATCAAATCTGTCTTGCCCCGCGACAAATCTTCCCATGAATTCACCCCAGTACCTTCCTGAAAATTCGTCATACCTTATCCCCAGCTTTCCCTGCCACGGCATGATCTCGGGGAGGGGTTTATTTTGTGTTTGATTTTCTCCATGCGTGTATGATGTGGAGCCTATAAATGAGATATTATCCGTAGCAAGAATGCCTGCTGAGAGTTCGCCGCCGTAAAGAATGGCATCCACATTCTCATATCCCATAACAGCCTGTCCGGAAAATATCTTTCCTGTATTGAACTGGGTGATATAGTTTTTTATTGAGTTGTGAAAGATT
>JACRNK010000246.1 GCA_016234985.1 Deltaproteobacteria bacterium | reverse complement strand
TTATTTCTACAAACAGCATGCTCCTACGGAGCAAAAAACAAAAAAGCCATACCAAAAGCCTCGTAGAGGCAATCTGTTTGTAGCATAATTTTAAAAATTGAATTCGCACTTCACGATATTCATATTTTCCTCTCGTTCCCAAGCTCCAGCTTGGGAACGCAACTGTCCTTGAAGCCCCAGCTTCAAAACCCGCAAGAGTTGATACCAATAGTTCCACCATCTGATACCAATAGTATCAGCTATTCTCCAAATCTTTTTATCCAGCCTGACAACCCATTGAAAATCAATACAATTTTTTTTGGCATATCTATTGCAAACTCCTATGACAATAATGAATAAAAAAAATTGAAAGGAGGTATTTTTAGGTGAAACAGGCAACCATAGCAACAGCAGCTGTGCTTTCGTTCTGGCTTCTTATCGGTTACGCAGGCACAACTCATGCTGCCTACAAGGAGGGGGCAGTCTCAAACGGCGGAAATATAAAAGGCAAGGTCACATTCAAAGGCGCTTTGCCTGATGATGCCGTGGAAAAGATTACCATAACCAAGAATACGGATGTCTGCGGCACAGGCTCCAGAGAGGTTGTATGGGTGGATGTCAAGGGCAATGCGCTGCGCGGCGCATTTGTATTTATTGACGGCATCGCAGAGGGCAAGGCATGGTCAGGTCCTGAAGGCGGCAAGTATATGATAGAACAAAAAGGCTGCCGTTTCAGACCGTGGGCGCAGGTGATAAGACCGGGCAATATTACCATACGAAACAGCGACAACGGCGTTCTCCACAATATAAATACGAGGGAGATGATCGGCGTTGAAAGCGGGAGCACGGTTAAAAAAGTCATATTCAATTTCGGCCAGCCTGATCCGGGTGATATTGAAAAGGAACTAAAGCCAAGAAGGTCGTCTTTTATTTCAATTAACTGCGAGGCCCACAATTTTATGTTCGGTTTTATGATGGCGCCGGAACATCCATACGCAGAGGTGGTAGGCGAGGATGGCTCGTTTGCCATAAAGGATGTGCCTCCGGGGACATATACGGTCAAGGCATGGCATCCGAGATTTGGGCTAAAAGAAGGCAAAGTGACTGTGGCTGCCAAAGGGGCGGCAGATGTGAATTTTGAGTTTTCAAAATAAAGATGAGCGAAAGAGGAGGTGAGGTTTTTATGAGAAAAGTTTTTTTATTAGTTCTTACAGCAGTTCTGGCAGGATTCTTCTCATTCAGTATCCCTGTTATTGCCGCAGATTATCCTGATATAGCGCCGCTGCCTGAGAGAAAGGCGCCGAACCCAAAGGCCGTTGAATTGGGCAAGGCCCTGTTTTTTGACGCACGGCTCTCCGGAGATGCTGCTATAAGTTGCGCCACATGCCACAATTCGGAAAAGGGGTTTACAACCACGATGCCTCTTTCTGAAGCGTATCCCGGCAGCAAACATTGGCGTAATGCGCCGACGCTCTTGAACATAGTCTATAAAGGGAAAACCTACGGCTGGGACGGAAGGCTGGATGACCTTGATGACATGCTCAGGGATATGATTACAGACTCAATGAACATGAACATGGATATGCAACTCATGCAGGAGAGGTTAAAGCAAGATCCAAAGGTTGTCCAGATGACAAAGGATGCGTATGGCGACAAAAATATGGGAACATCCCAGAAGGGCGAGATGACCCATTATGTTGCCAGAAATGCCATTATCCAGTTCCTTGAGACCCTTACCTCAAAGAATGTCCCATTTGATAAGGGCAATCTTTCAGCAAAGGCAAAGGAAGGGATGGATCTGTTCAAGGGAAAGGCAGGCTGCATACAGTGCCACAACAGCCCGTATTTTTCAGACAACAAGCCGCACAATACCGGCGTGCCTGAAAACCCTGAGGTCTTTAAAGACCCGCAGAGGCATTTTACCTATGTGGCGTATATGATGTTTATGGGTGTGGACAACAGGATGAACTGGAGAAGGGATGTGGGTTATTACACCATATCCAAAGACAGAAAGGATGTGGGCAAATTCATTACGCCGACGCTCAGGGAATTAAAATATACAGCGCCTTATATGCACAACGGCATGTTTTCCACATTGGACGAGGTCATTGAATTTTATAACCAGGGCGGCGGCGAAGACAGACCCGGCATGAAGGATGCTGCAATGAAACCGCTTGGGCTTTCATCCGGCGAAAAGGATGCGTTGAAGGAGTTTTTATTAAGCCTGAGCGGAGACCCGATTGCTATTGAGATGCCAAAGGCCGGCAAAAAGATAGAGTATGCGCCCGTTCCGAACTGGAAGGAGGTGAGGAACTGATGAAAATTCAAAATGCAAATCCCATTCTTCATTTTTCATTTTTTGTTTCTTGTTTCTTATTTATATTTATATCAGGCATTGCCTTTGCAGCAGAACCAGGCAAAGTCAGGCCATTGGCGGCTCTGCCTTCTAATCCGCCTATGCCGACTGACAATCCCTCAGGGGCAAATGTCCATCCGTCAAAGATGGATGCAAAACAGGAACTCGGATATCTCCTCTTTTTTGACACAAAAATATCAGGGGATGCAAGCATCAGTTGCGCTGACTGCCATGACCCGAAGCAGGGGTGGGGATTTAATGACCCGATAAGCAGAGGTTATCCAGGCACAGTTCACTGGAGGAATTCCCAGACAGCGGTAAACTCAGGTTATCTGAATAAGATATTCTGGGAAGGCGGCACTACAAGCCTGGAGGCCCAGGCTCCGGCAGCTGCTGAAGGGGCATTGGCCGGCAACGGTTCGCGTGACATGATGGAATCCCGTCTGCGGCTGACGCCTGAATATGTAAAGAGGTTTAAAGATGTCTTTGGCACAGAGTGGCCGAATATAGAAGACGCTTACGGCGCAATGGCGGCATTTGAAAGATGGCTCTCCCAACCTGACACCCCTTTTGACAGATTTATGAAAGGGGATAAAAACGCCATCTCTGAAAAGGCAAAAAAAGGGATGGAGCTTTTTACAGGCAAGGCAAACTGCATTGCGTGCCATAATGGGCCTATGCTCACTGATGAAAAGTTTTATGACAT
>JACRNK010000238.1 GCA_016234985.1 Deltaproteobacteria bacterium | reverse complement strand
TCTCTCCGGCGATTTTGACGGACAGGGGATGAGCTTCGGCGTTGTCCAGTGGAACTTCGGCCAAAATTCCCTCCAGCCTCTTTTCAAGGATATGTTCGCCAATTATCCTGAAATTGCAAAAAATATCTTTCAGTCAAACTACGATGTGTTTGCTGCGGTGTTAAATTCCGAGAAAGTGGAACAGATGAACTTTATACGATCAATCCAGCATCCGGTCAAGCGCATCGTCAATGAGCCGTGGCAAGGGATGTTCAAGGCGCTCGGAAGAACTGTTGAGTTTCAAAACATAGAGATTAAATATGCCGGCGGCCTTTACAACAACGCTTTAATCCTATGCAGGGCATACGACCTATGGTCAGAACGGGCAGCGGCTTTGATGTTTGACATAAAGGTGCAAAACGGAAGCATCAGCGATATGGTCAAGGCGCAAATCATGCGGGACATTGACGGCCTGCCAAAAGATTTATCCAAGGAAGATTCAGAAGTGCAGAAGATGAGGATTGTTGCCAACCGCCGCGCAGATGCGGCAAATCCGCAGTGGAAAGAAGATGTCAGGACACGAAAGCTCTGCATCGCCAATGGCGGAGGCGTTGTGCATGGAATCAATTATGACCTGGAAGCACAGTTCGGGATTAGGCTGGCGGAGGTTAATGGATAGAACCGGTATCCATTACAGGACTCTTAGACTCTTCTATATTTCCAAAATTATCTTCGTATCTTTTGATATTCTCCTGCAGGGCGTTTAGAAACCTCTTTGTATGTTTCGGACTCAGGATAAGCCGTGACCTTACCTTTGCCTTTGGTGATTGAGGCTGAAGGAAGATAAAGTCAAAGATGAATTCATTCTCGCTGTGGTTCACTGCGGCAAGGTTTGTATAGATGCCCTGGGCAATGTCGTCATCTACCTGAATCTCTATTTTCACTTCTTTTGCCTTGGTTTTGTCATCTGCCATAAAACCTCCCTGTATTTTTCATTCTCAATTGAATAGCACACTCCACAGCTTTAGTAAAGCCTCCGTAAAAATCAATATCTATTTTTGGTGCATTGCAATAAGAGGGAGAAAGGAATATAATCTGCAAGAAATGGCCATAGAATCTATATACAGAGACAAAACCGTTGTTGAGAAGCTCGTTAAGAAAATAAGGGAAACTTCGCTGAAACGTCCTGTAAGGATAATGCATGTATGCGGCACGCATGAGAATGTGATAAGCCGTTTTGGGTTAAGGGATTTATTGCCGGAAAATGTAGATGTCATTGCAGGGCCGGGCTGTCCTGTGTGTGTATGTCCGGGGCACGATATAGAATTTGCAATTGAGCTTGGGTTGAGGCAAAAGGCAATAATCGCCACATTCGGGGATATGATTAAGGTGCCGTCTCAATCCGGTTCTCTATCCGACGCCAAAGCGCAAGGGGCTGATATAAGGGTTGTGTATGGCCCTTTTGATGCCGTAAAGATTGCAAAAGAAAACCCTGAAAAGGAGGTTGTGCTGTTTGCCGTTGGGTTTGAAACAACCGCCTGCGCCGTAGCTTCACTTATTCAACAACCCGATTTTCCAAAAAACCTCAGTATTCTTGTTTCCCATCGCCTCATCCCTCCGTCTATGGAGTTTTTGTTGGGAGTCGGCGACCTCTGCATAGACGGTTTTCTCATTCCCGGCCATGTGGCAACTGTCATGGGGCTTGAACAATATCAGCTTTTTCCAGAGGCATACAGGATGCCGACTGTAGCAGCGGGCTTTGAGCCCGTGGATGTGCTTTTGGGCATATTGGCTATAATCAGGCAGATAAATAAAAGAATATATAAGTGCGAAAATGTGTATCAAAGGGCTGTGCAAGTTCAAGGAAACATAAAGGCGCAGGAAGTTATAAAAAAGGTTTTTGATGTTGTTCCCGCATACTGGCGCGGCATTGGAAAGATACCGAGGTCAGGGCTTAAATTGAAGGAAAAGTATAAAATGTGCGATGTGCGATATAGGTTTGATGCTAAAGCAGAAGAAAATTCTCTTGATATAAATCCCGGCTGCTCCTGCCATCTTATAATGATCGGCAAGATAAAGCCGACAGACTGCCCGCTTTTCGGCAATACCTGCGTCCCTGAAGCGCCCTACGGCCCGTGCATGGTTTCTATGGATGGGACATGCAGGGTGTGGTATAAGTATAGAGAAAACAAAGCCCCGTCTTCGCTCATGAGAGAGGGTTAGAGTAATAAGATATTATGAAACCAAGATCTAAAAGATTTGATGACAGAGCCAAAAAACTCCACAGACTCCTGTCCATTCTGCGTATGCTTGATAGCCGCGCAAGGTGCACACCCAAAACCCTTGCCGAGAAATTTGATACTTCTGACCGCACTATCCAAAGAGACATAAGCGACCTCAATTCAGCAAACTTTTCCATTGTCTTTGTCAAAGAAGAAAATACCTACAGATTTACCGACCCTGACTATACTTTAAGAGACCTTGACCTGAACAAGGATGAACTCGGCTTTCTGCTTATCGGCAGGCAGTTTGCCCACAACCTCGGCAAGCCGTTTGAAAAGGCCTGCCAGTCGCTTTTAAGAAAGGCTCGCAAGGATACCGGCATAAAGACAAGTGAAAGAATAAAGGGGATAGAGGAAAAGTCTCACTTCTGGGTGGATATGGACCAGATGGAAGAATTTGAAAAAGTTGAAAAACAGTATAATGCAATTAACGAGGCAATGGACAGAAAGCAAGAGATTGAAATCTTATATAAGGCTATGAAAAACCAGGAAGAGACCAGAAGAAGATATGCGCCCTATGGTCTGTTTTTTCACGAGGGTCTCTGGTATGTAATCGGATATTGCCGCCTCCGGGATGAGATAAGAATTTTTGCCTTAGATTGCATTAAAGAAATCAGAGTAACCAATGAGCCCTATACCATCCCGGATGATTTTGACATCAACGAATATTTTAAGCCGGGCTGGCGCATGAGGCGGTATGGCGCTCCTGTAGAGGTGGTTTTGAAATTCTCGGAACGTTATGCCCGATGGATAAAGCGCAGGAAGTGGCATCCGACACAGGTCATAGAGGAACAGAAAAACGACTCTATCATCTTTAAGGTAAGGGTGGAGGGAACTGTTGAGCTCAAATGGTGGATATATCACTGGATACCGCATGTTGAGGTATTGTCTCCGCCAGAACTTAAACAAGAGATGATTGAGGAGATGAAGGCGATGCTGGAGGTGCATGGAAAAAATGTCTGAAAATTATTGACTTTGAAG
>JACRNK010000003.1 GCA_016234985.1 Deltaproteobacteria bacterium | reverse complement strand
TTGCCACAGCGCTTTTTAAAACCTTATCAACAACCTTTGAAACAGCTTTTCTGGTAAAGGCTAAAGTAGCAACAGCATTGTTAACCTTTTTCCCTCTTATAAGGTCTACTACAAGCCTCGCCTTCTGCGGGCTAACCCTAACATATCTTGCAACTGCCTTAGCTTCCATTTTTTATACCCCTGATAAGTCGCCGGTTTTTAGTTTAACAACTGCTTTTATAACTATTCTTACGCCGCTTTTGTCTCTGCGCCTGCGGCAACTTTTGTTTTCTTATCCCCTGAATGAGCTTTAAAGGTTCTGGTCGGAGAAAATTCGCCCAATTTATGGCCCACCATATTTTCGGTTATAAAGACAGGTATAAATTTCTTGCCATTATGCACAGCTATGGTGTGCCCAATCATATCCGGAGTAATGGTAGATCGCCTGGACCATGTCTTAATGACCTTTTTTGCCTTTGCTTCATTTGCCTGCGCTATCTTTTTCAGCAAATGTTCGTCTATAAACGGGCCTTTTTTTACTGAACGAGCCACTATTTCCTCCTTTAAATACAGTAAGCAGTGAGCAGTTTTAAACTGCTTACCGCTCAATAGAAATATCTAAATAAACAATTAAAAACTAAAATGTGGATGACCTGTTGATGTAATTCATTTTAATTTCAAATTTACTGTTTAGATATTTCTATTTGATTACTGTCTTCTGCCTACTACTTACTCCCTACTTTCTTCTTGACACAATATACTTATCTGTCTGTTTGCGTCTTCTTGTCTTAAACCCTTTTGCCGGAGTGCCCCATGGGCTTTGAGGATGATTGCCGCCCTTGCTCTTGCCTTCTGCGGGTGATCTACCGGATTCATTGCAACACCCCTGACTCTCGGATTTTTTCCGAGCCATCTTGACCTGCCTGCCTTGCCTATGGTCACATTCTCATGGTCTATATTGCCAAGCTGCCCTATGCTTGCATAACAATCCTGCAAGACATATCTAACCTCGCCGGAAGGTAGTTTTACCTGCGCCATCTCGCTTTCTTTAGCCATGAGTTGAGCATACCCGCCTGCGCTCCTTACCATTTGCCCGCCGCCGCCGATCTTGAGTTCAATGTTATGAATAAATGTTCCAAGCGGTATGGATTTTATTGGCATGGCATTGCCCGGTTTTATATCAATGCCCTCTCCTGCGACAACCATATTTCCCACTTTTAAATCCAATGGAGCAAGAATATATCTTTTTTCCCCGTCAGCATAGCTGAGCAAGGCAATCCTGCTGGAGCGATTAGGGTCATATTCTATGGCTGCAACCTTTGCAGGCACACCCCTCTTGTCCCTCTTAAAATCTATAATCCTGTAAGCCCTTTTATGTCCGCCGCCTATCCACCTTGACGTAACCCTGCCGTAAGAATTTCTGCCGCCTGTCCTTTTTAAAGGAAGGATAAGGGATTTTTCAGGTTCCGCCTTTGTAATATCATCAAAGGTTAACGTGGTTAATTTTCTTATCCCTGGCGATGTCGGTTTATATGTTTTAATTGGCATTCTTAACTCCCATAACGTTATTGCGTTTGTTGCGTTATTGCGTTTTACGCTATAACGCTTATGTTCCTTCAAACAGCGGTATCTTTTCCCCTTGCTTTAGTGTAATATACGCTTTTTTTCTGGTTGATTTCTTGCTTATGTTTTTGCCTGTCCTCTTAACCTTTCCAGGGACCTTCATTGTATTTACATCAAGCACCTTCACATTAAAAACCTTTTCAACCGCCTCTTTTATATCGCTTTTATTAGCCTGCAAATCCACCCAAAAAGCCACCTTGTTGGATTCAGCCCTCTGCATGGTGCTTTTTTCAGTAATAACAGGCGTCTTTAATATCTGGTATATATCCTTCACCCCGTTAGACCTCCCTCTGCTTTTCGTTCAAATTTCCAGCCCCGTCAGGTTTCTTCAATATCAAAAGTCTAACGGGGTTCATTGAAGCAGATTCCTTTCAAGTTGTTCTATGGCTGTTTTTGTTATTATCAAATCATCGTAATGCAGGAGGTCAAATACATTCAGCCCATTGACTTTCAATAATTTAAAATCCTTCAGATT
>JACRNK010000002.1 GCA_016234985.1 Deltaproteobacteria bacterium | reverse complement strand
CCGGACATCCTGCCTGAAGAATTTATACGGGAGTTTTTAAAACTTCAGGACGAAGTTCCGCCGTTTCCTTTTCAGGATGTTGTCAAAATAATAGAGCAGGAATTTAAAAGACCGGCAAAAGAATTGTTCAAAGAGATAGAGGAAAAACCCGTTGCCGCCGCATCCATTGCGCAGGTTCACAAGGCGGTTACAATGGATGGAGAAGATGTGGTGATAAAGGCGCAGAGGCCTGATATAGAGGCGATAATAGATACCGATGTCTCCATACTGCAATACCTTGCAAGGCTTATTGTAAAATATATGCCTGAAACCAGGGTTTATGACCCGGTCGGTATGGTAGAGGAATTTGGCGCAACCATAAGAAAGGAAATGGATTTTACATTGGAGGCCAGCTATACGGAAAGGTTCAGAAAAAATCACTCTGATGACCAGCGGGTTCTTATACCGGGCATTTACTGGAATTTGACTGGCAAAAAGGTTCTGACAATGCAAAGGATAGAAGGCATAAAGGCGGATAATATAGAAAAACTCAGGGAAAACGGAATAGACACGGAGAAGATAAGCCATATCATAGCTGAAACCCTGTTCAGGCAGGTATTTGAATTCGGAATCTTTCACGGAGACCTCCACTCAGGGAATATATTTGTTGCAGGGCCGGAACAAGTTGCATTTGTTGATTTCGGGATTGTCGGCAGGATAGATAAGGAAATGCAGGAGAATCTCGCAGACATATTTGCCGGCCTTGTAAGCGAAGACTATGAGCGTCTCACAAAGGTTTATCTGAGGATGGGCATACTGCCTGAGGATATAGATGAGGCGGCGTTTAAAAGGGAATATCAAGACATGCTCTTCTCTTACTTTGGAAAACCTTTCAAAAGGACAAGCGTTGGCGAACTGTTTATGGACTATATACGGCTCGCTTCAAGATACAAGATACGGATGCCGAGGGAGCTTCTGCTCTTAGACAAATGCATCCTTGAACTGGAAGGGCTGGGAAGGCTTTTGCATCCTGATGTTAATGTCCTGGTAGAAAGCCAGCGGTTCGCCCGCATGCTTATAGCAAAACGTCTTGCCCCTGCTGCCCTGGCAAAAGACGCAATTGACACTGTGCGGGAATACCAAACATTTACCAGAGCGCTGCCATCTCAGATAACTCAAATATTAAAAAAGATGACGAGCGACAAATTCACCATAGACTTTGTGCACAAAGGGCTTGAAGACCTTATGGGAGAGATGGACAGGTCGTCCAACAGGCTTACATTCGGCGTAATCGTGGCAGCCCTGATTATCGGCTCTTCTTTAGTGCTGGCGTTCGGCAGCGGGCCGAAACTATTCGGGTTCCCGTTTCTTGGAATACTGGGTTTTGTGGTAGCGGGCATTCTGGGGTTGTGGCTTGCGTTTTTGATACTCCGGTCGGGGAAGTTTTGAGAAAATTCGCAAATAGAGCGTCATTATGGCTTGCCTCTAAGCCCTAAAATTCTTTTTCTTGGCAACTCCCAATCAGGATTGAATCCCAGCGCCTTATTATATGCATCCAATGCCTCATTAAACAGCCCGCTCATTTCATAAGAATAGCCGAGGATATAATAGGCCATGGGGTTATCCGGCTCAATGTCAATCGCTTTATTTATTATCCGTATGGCATCGTTGAATTTGCCGGTCTTTGCCAGAATAGAGGCGAGGTTTGTCAACGTCTGCGGATTCATAGGGTTCAGTTTTACAGCCGCCTGAAATTCTGCAACTGCCTTATCAAACAAACCCGCCCCATCGTATGCGGCGCCGAGATTCATCCTAAAAACCGGGTGGCCGGGGCGAAGCGACACTGCCTTCTCATATTCACTTATTGCATGGGCGAGTTCTCCCTTTTTTTGATAGATGAGTCCAAGGTTGTTGTGGCCGAATGGGTATTCAGGGTACCGTTCCAGCAATCCGTTCCAGCAATTCTTTGTAGTAACGTTCCGCCATGTTCAAATCCCCTGCCGTGTAATAACCGTATGCCCTGTTGTTTAATACCCTTATCTTATTTGGCGTTTTCGTTGCGGCATCCTCCCAGAGCGTAATCTCGTTTTTCCAGATAAAGTTGCTTGCAATTGTGAAATATATGAGGGTGATAAAAAGAGCCGCATAAACGGGCAAAAGAGCCTTGAAAGATATTTTATCTTTGGCTCTCGCGAGAAGGTATCCCGCGGCCAGGGAAAAACCGATTGCCGGGATATAGACGTGTCTTTCCACAGCAACATCTCCTATTGGAAATATAGATGAGGTTGGTATAAGCGTAATGAAATACCAAAGCATGCCGAATGATACTACCGGCCATCTTTTTCTGCCGAAAAAGGATGCTGCAATAAGGCCTGCGATTATCAGGACTGCGAGGATGGTTGAGCCGTCAAAGATTGTTGTTTCAGGCGGAATATCAGGGTCTGCATGAGGGCCTTCAAACGGGAAGATGAGCCATCTCATATAGTAAAATACAATAACATTCAGCTCGGTAAGGAAATACTGATGCCTCGGCAGTATCCCCTCTTCAATCCTCGTATCTATTGGCGCAATCTCTGTGAGCATAAGATACCTTGCCAGAATATAAATGCCCAATATAAAGAACCACGCAGAAACTATGATGCCGTGTTTTTTTATGTATGAAAGCAGGCCATTCCTGTGAATTATAAAAGTATAAACAGCTATGACGAAAGCAAGGCTTGCAACTGTTTCTTTAACCCCAAAAGACAAAATAAAGATAAGCCACGCAGAAAAATGAAAAAGGTATCTTTTATGGCCATCCGCAGACAATGCCTTCAAAAACAAAATGAGCGAAGCCAGATAAAATACTGCCGCAAGCACAGCGCTCCTGCTGGCTATATAAGTCACAGAGCCTGTATGCAGGGGGTGGAGCGCAAAGATAAGCGCCGAAAAAAGCGGAAAGAGATTAAGGTTATCCTCCTGCTTAATAAACTCTTTAGAAATGAAAGCGGCAAGAAAATAGACGAGGATGCTCGCTATGATATGAAGCGCAAGATTCAAAATATGATAGCCAAGCACATTCAGGCCGCTGAAATAATAGCTTATTGCAAATGTTGCCCTGAGGATAGGGCGATTGAAAATATCCGACAGTATGATAGGCAGGTTGTCAATGTGTTTGATGATAGGGTCTTCAAGGAGCACATACCTGTCGTCAAAGTGAAAGGAATTATAGAAGCTGTTGGAGTAGGCTATGGTTGAGAGAATGGCAATAATAAAAAAATGTAGTGTCTTATTGGTTTCAAGATATTTATAAATCCTTTCCATTTTTACCCTATCCTTACCTCCATCTCCTCCAGTTCCTTTATCCTATCCCTTAACTCTGCTGCCTTTTCAAAATTTTGCTTCTTTGCAGCCTCTTGCATTTCCTTGCGCAAGGCCTTTATGATAGCAGGCAGCTCATGCGGAGGGATATACTCCGCCTGTTTCTCCGCCACAACCGGCACAGTATAATAATCCTCTTCATAGATTGAGCTTAATACATCCTTGATGGAGCTTTTTATGGTCTCCGGCGTAATGCCGTTCTTTTTATTATATTCAGCCTGAAGTTTTCGGCGGCGGTTTGTCTCATCAATTGCAGCCTTCATGGAGCCGGTTATCGCATCCGCATACATAATCACATGGCCGTTCACGTTCCTTGCAGCCCTGCCGCAGGTCTGGATAAGCGACCTTGCAGAGCGCAAGAAGCCTTCCTTATCTGCATCCAGAACAGCAACCAGAGACACCTCCGGCAAATCAAGCCCCTCTCTCAAAAGATTTATGCCAATCAACACATCAAATTCGCCAAGCCTTAGCGCCCGCAATATCTCAACCCTTTCAAGGGTCTCAATGTCCGAGTGCAGATATTTTACCTGCAATCCCAAATCAGCGTAATAGCGCGTCAAATCCTCTGCCATTCTTTTTGTAAGTGTTGTTACCAATACCCGCTCTTTTTTCTCGACCCGTTTTCTGATTTCGCCGAGCAGGTCGTCCACCTGTGTTTTTGCAGGCCTGACCTCTATCTCAGGATCCATAAGGCCTGTGGGCCGTATAATCTGCTCTACCACTTGGCCCTTTGCCTTTTCCATTTCATAATTAGCAGGCGTTGCAGAAACATAAATTGCCTGTCTTACCCTTTTCTCAAATTCTTCAAATTTTAAAGGCCTGTTGTCAAGGGCAGACGGCAGTCTGAATCCATACCCCACCAATGTTTCTTTGCGCGACCTGTCTCCAAAATACATGCCGCCGATCTGAGGGATAGATATGTGGCTCTCGTCAACAATCAGGATAAAATCCTCCGGAAAATAATCAATCAAAGTATACGGAGCCTCTCCCGGCAGCCTGCCGGAGAGATGCCGCGAATAATTTTCTATGCCGGAGCAGTAACCCATCTCTTCTATCATCTCCAAATCAAACATTGTCCTCTGCTCAAGCCTCTGTGCCTCAAGCAGTTTGTTTTCAGCCTTTAACAGCTTGAGCCTTTCCAGCAATTCCTCCCGTATGCTGTCCATAGCCCGCTTTAGATTATCCCTTGAGGTAACATAGTGGCTTGCAGCATGGATGAGCGCTTTATTCAGTTTCTGAACAACCTTGCCTCTAAGCGGGTCAAAATCATAATCGTTCCTCTTATACTGAATCTCCACAAGCCTTTTCAAAACCTCATCGCGCTGCGTTTCCATGCCTTTTTCCGCATATACATGCATGCTGCCGTAATCCCCGGGCGAGCCTATTCCGTAGATGCACGACACAGACGCGACAATAATCACATCATTCCTCGTAAGGAGCGCATGGGTTGCGGAATGGCGGAGCTTATCTATCTCATCATTTATTGACGCATCCTTTTCTATGTAGGTGTCGGTTGTGGGAACATAAGCCTCCGGCTGATAGTAGTCATAGTAAGACACAAAATACTCCACTGCATTTTCGGGAAAGAGTTCTCTGAATTCTGCAAACAGTTGCGCCGCAAGGGTCTTGTTCGGCGCAAGCACAAGCGTAGGTTTGTTTACATTTGCGACAACATTGGCGATGGTGAATGTCTTGCCTGAGCCTGTAACCCCAAGAAGCGCCTGATGCTTAGCCCCCTTGATTATTCCGCTTGTTAATTCTTTAATCGCCTTTGGCTGGTCGCCTTTTGGAGTAAATTGGGTTGTGAGCTTGAATCTGTCCATATTATTTCGCAGTTGCCGGACAGATATTATTAAATGCGCAGTAATCGCAGTTTAAATAATCCGGTTTTGCAGTATAGTCCCGCGCCCTGATGCCTTTGGCTGTCTCATCTATCATATTCAAAACCTTTTCCATATGCTTGTCTTCAAACACTGCCTTTCCAACAAGGCCTGATTCCAAAAAGTGGAGCTCGCATCCGGCAGGAAGTTTTTTGAAATTTTCCTTATATGCCAAAGCATAGAGCATAAGCTGGACGCTCTCCTTTGCTTTTTTATGCGCTGCTTTTTCTTCTTTTACATCAGAGGTCTTGAAATCAATGATATACGGTCCATCAGGCCTTTCTTCTATCATGTCCCATCTGCCTTTTAATCTATTCACGCCAAGGTCAACAACAAAGTCTCTTTCTATAGCCGCAGGGTTTATGCCGTTTTGTTCCTGTTCTTTGTAAAATCTCTTGATAGCCTCTTTGCCTGCGTCAAATCTTTGTATTTCATGCTCCTTTGTGACAAAGCCTGCGCTGTGCCAGTTTGCAGTAAAAACACCGATAAGTTCATCAAGGGTTGCCGCGGAGGCGGTGTCGGCCTTTTTCCTGAAATATGTGGAAACCACCTCGTGCAGGGCTTTGCCATACATAACAGTATGGTGAGGCAGAAGCGGCACCTTGAGGATGTGGATATACTTATATTTTAACGGGCAGGTAAGATAATCATCTATCTGATAATAGCTTAATGAGAGAGTCGCGTCATCAGGCATGGGCGGCAGGGGCAATTCATAAATTGCCCCTGCCGCAGGCGCAAACCTTTTTATTGCTTCTATCGGCGTTGTTTTTACAGATGGAGTTTTAGCCTTCGGCAAATCCAGCGCTTCAAGCACAAACTGGCTTATCTTCTTTGCCCGCACACTGCCGTAGTCTGTTGCGCTTGTAAGATAAAGCTCGTTCATAGCCCTTGTCATGCCCACATAAAAAAGCCGTCTTTCTTCCTGAAGGTGAAAATCGCCGCTTGGAAGGATATCTTTTATAAGCGCATCAGGAAGTTCTATGAGGTGGTGTCGGCCTTTTCTGGGAAATCTGTCTGCAACAAGGCTTACCATAAATACCACCGGAAACTCCAATCCCTTTGCCTTATGCACGGTTAAAACCTGCACCCAGTCCGCCTCTACATCAGGCTCGGCTGTTCCGGGATTGTCTCCGGCCTCCATTAAAATATTGAGATAATCCACAAATGCCGTTACCTTTTTGACCTGCAGGGTTGCCTCCATGCGCTGAGCTAATTCAAAAAACTTTGCAATGTTCTGCGCCTTTTCCACAGCCTGAGCGGAACTCTCCTGTGACAACTTTGCGATATAACCCGTATCGGTAAGAAAAGAATATAAAACCTTGCCGACAGTCTCGCTCAGCGCCATCTGGCTGTATTTTTCTATATCATGGACGAGTTTGGCAATGGCGGCAATGCCTTCGGATGTGAATTCGGATTTAAAATTTTCAATTTGCATCTCTTTCATCACATAATAGAGCGGCTTGTGGGTTCTCCGGGATATGTTATGGCAGGGAATTAAATCTGCGGCCTTAAGCTGATAGACCTCTGAGCTTGCCAGATGAAACAGGCTCATGCTGTCGTGAAAATCCGTTATGGATTTTAAAAACGCAATCAAAAGCCGTATCTCTTCCCTTGAATAGAGCCCCTGATTTCCGGAAAACCTGTGCGGTATGCCCTTTGATTTAAGCGCCGTTAAAAATGGCTCTGCATCGCTGTTTGCCCTGACAAGGACTGCAAAGTCTTTGTATCTTAACCCCCCATTCCCCCCTTTAATAAAGGGGGGCTGAGGGGGGTTAACCTTTTCCGCAATCATCTCAGCCACAGTCTCTGCCTCTTTTGTAAGTGTGTCAAAATGTAAATGCTTAACAGTGGCGATAGGCGATGGGCTATGGGCGATGGGGTTTCCTATAGCCTCTTGCCCGACCCATCCTTTGGATGGGTGCCCCGCTCTTGCCTGTCTTTCTGCAATCAGTTTTTTATCTATTCCGCTTTTCACCTCAAGCCTGTCAGGGTTATTGTGAGACACAAGCCTGTATGCGGAATCAAGGATGGATTGAACAGAGCGGTAGTTTTTTGCAAGGGTAATGAGTTTTGCATCAGGATATAATTTCTGGAACCCCAGCACATTGCTTATTGCAGCTCCCCGGAATTTATAGATGGATTGGTCGTCATCTGCAACTGCATTGATATTCCTGTGTCCTTCAGCCAAAAGTTTTACAAGCTGAAACTGGGCATAATTTGTGTCCTGAAATTCATCAACGAGGATAAACTTAAATTTTTCCTGATACCTCTTTAAAACATGCGGCCTTGTCCTGAAAAGTTTTAAAGGCAATACAACCTGGTCTCCAAAATCAAGATACC
>JACRNK010000001.1 GCA_016234985.1 Deltaproteobacteria bacterium | reverse complement strand
CTGTGGATGATAACGACACGGAAGAGACCCTTTCCAAAAAGATTCAGAAGGAAGAGCACAAGATATATCCGGAGGCAATCCGGCTCTTTGCTGAAGGAAGGATTGAACTAAAAGGAAGAAAGGTAGTTATATTATAAAAGACCAATCACCCATCCTTATCAGCGCCTGCCTTCTTGGGATAAACTGCCGCTTTGACGGAACAAACGCTTTCCGTGAAGATTTAATAAAAAGATATTCCAAGGAAATCTTTATTCCGATCTGCCCCGAACAACTTGGAGGACTTCCTACGCCCAGGCCTAAGGCAGAAATATCTTCTGAAAATGTCATTGATATAAACAACAGGGATGTAACGAAAGAGTTTAAAAACGGCGCAAACGAAGCCTTAAAGATTGCCAAACTCCTTAATATAAAAAGGGCTGTTCTTAAGGAAAAGAGCCCTTCATGCGGCGTGAATTTTGTTTATAAAAACGGAAAACTGGCCGATGGTATGGGTATAACAGCAAGGCTGCTGCAGGAAAACGGAATTGAAATAGAAGGGGTTGATTAGCCCTCTTCTTTGTAATTAAAAAACAGAAAAAATACCACAAGAGCGGCAAGGAACAGATACATAATTGCGTTATGCAATAAATAAAGAAGTATGCCGCTGCCTATTGCAATGCCAAAACTTATCTGGTTTATCCTCTTTGTCGTATCAGAGGGGATTTTCCGCGCATATCTTCCGCCAACAAAGATAACCGCAAGCATGCCGATAAATATTAAGGCATAAACAATTATTGAATGAGTGTCAGTCATAGTTCTCCTTTTTCCATCTGGCGGCAATTTTAAACATATTGGCGGTAATTACTCAAGAGAAATCTTTCACGCCTGTGAACATGAGGTTATTATAGTCAGTGATATAAATTTGTAGTCTGCCGATTTATCGGCGATTTTAAAATACGCCCACGGGGCACCCAACCGAAGGTTGGGTCGGGCAAACTACATCTACTTGTTTTTAGCGTTTACTATAGTTATTGATTTTCAGAAGCAGGTTAGATATAATTTCCGATGAAAGTTGTTAGATAAAATTAAGGAGGTTAAGAAAATGGGTGATTGCGGAAGCTGCTCCACAGGGGCAGGGCCTTTTTCGGAAGGTTTGGATCTGGTTGAGTTCGTCTATAATGCGCACGGCGGCGGCGTAAGAAATGCGCCGATTCCAGACGGCGGATTGGACGCCAAATGTCAGGGGTGCGGGGAAAGGTTTGTCATGAAAACCTTTGTAGCCACATGCCCGAAATGCGGCGGAGTTCATGCAGTATCGCCGCCAAGATGCGATGACCCTGCAAATATCCAGTTTGCAGGAAAAGGATATAAACTGCCGGAATAATAGCGTAGGGGCGGCCCTTGCGGCCGCCCCATATAAGCCTTACCCCTACAGGATTTATGACTGTCCATTCATATCCAAACCCTATGCCAGTAAAATTTAAAAAACTCCACAGCCAGCAGAACCGGTCCTTGTCCCTTCCACCATGCCTTTTCATCAAAATTCGGCGTTGCAACAGGGTAAAGATATAAGGCGGTTTGAGGAGACAGCTCATGGCTGAAAAGATACGACGCCCTTTTCATATGGTAAAATGAGGTTAAGAGTATTATTGACTTTATGTTCATGGATTCAATAATCTTTTTTGTCTCCTGAGCATTCTCGTATGTGCTTGCAGACTCCTTTTCCAATATAATCTTTCTTTTGTCAAGCCTGACAGTCTTTTTAAAAAATATGGATTCAAGGGTTGCGCCTTTATCCGCTCCGACAATAATAAGATAATCTCCCTTCTTCTTTTCAAAAAGTTCAAGACCGCTGTCAACCCTGCCCCGTCCTCCTGCAAGAACAACTATCGCATCTGCCTTATTATTATCCGCTCTATACCGGCCCGTGTTATTTGCAAAATCCAGATACAGCAAAGCCACTGTAGTGAAAACTGCCAGGAATATAACAATGAAAATCTTTTTATTTTTCATTTCCATATTCATAAAAATCTCTTGCATTCAGTTTTAAGATATGATAAAAATTTCATTTCATTATTCTACGGAGGTCATAAGACATGTCAATGGTTTGTGAAATATGCGGCAAAGGACCTGATTTCGGCAACAACGTAAGCCACGCAAATAATAAGACCAGAAGACGCAGGAACCCCAATCTTCAGGCAGTAAAGGCTGTTTATAAGGGGCAAACCAAGCGAATCCGCGTCTGCACAAGATGCATAAGGTCAGGGGCTGTAACAAAAGCAGCATAAAATGGTAGGAGCTAACTACTGTTGGCGACCAAATCGCAGTCAGGAGACTGCTCCTACCTGCTCGCCCTGTCAATTGCTACTGCGTCTATCTCAATATCAACCCCTTTTGGCAAATTGCTCGCCTCAACTGTTGCCCGCGCCGGGAAAAGTGTTGTAAAAAACTCGCCATATATCTGATTCATATCTCCGAACCTTTTTATATCTTTCAGATATACCGTGGTTTTCACCACATCTTCAAGGCTGGCTCCTGCAGCCTCAAGGATGTTTTTTATATTTTTCAGAACTCGCCTTGTTTGCTCTGCAATATCCCCTCTTACGAGATCGTTCGTATCCGGGTCAATGGGTATCTGGCCTGAAACAAAGATAAAGCCGTTTGCCTTTACTGCCTGCGAATATGGCCCTATTGCTTTGGGTGCCCTGTCTGTGGTTATTATACCTTTTTTCATAAAGCCCCTCAAAAACAATTAGGAATTAAGAATTAGGAATTAGATTTTAAATCGTAATTCGTAAATCGTAATTGCAACTACAGGTTTTGCAGCTCTTCCACACCCAATATATTTATCTGGCTCAAATCCCTTCCCGGGAAAAAATTCTTGAGATGCTGCAGCACAACATGCTTTGGGGCAAAGCTCGCAAGAAACACATCTATCCTCTTATTGGACAATTTTCTTATTGTTTCAAGAAATTCAAGCTGGTGCTCCTTCTCTTTGATATAGACCTTGACCTTAACCTCATAGACCTCGCCATGCTGCGCGGCATCATCCCATACTCCGACATCAACCTTTTGGCCTTGGTTTTTAGTTCTGGCTTTGCGGCTGTCCCAGCCGTCCATAACGACAAAACATTCCCGCTCTACTTTAACCTGCGGTTTTGAGGCATATCTCTCCTTTGTCCTGTGATAGACAT
>JACRNK010000245.1 GCA_016234985.1 Deltaproteobacteria bacterium | reverse complement strand
AAAACCTTTGCGCCGAGGCTTGCCATCTCCAACATTTCATCATACGAAACCTTTTTCAGCTTTCTTGCGTCATGGCATATATTCGGATCTGTGGTATAAACGCCTTCCACATCCATGTATATCTCGCACATATCCGCCTTGAGCGCGGCTGCAAGCGCAACCGCAGTGGTATCAGAGCCGCCCCTGCCAAGTGTCGTGATATTGCCGTCCCTGTCAACGCCCTGAAAACCAGCCACCACAACAATATTTCCTTTTTTTAACTCGGACAATATGCCTGCGGTTTCTATCTCCTCAATCCGCGCCTTGCTGAATGCGCTGTCTGTTATTATAGGCACCTGACTTCCGAGAAACGATTTTGCGCCGCACCCCAAATCCTGAAGCGCCAGCGCCAGAAGCCCCACGGTAACCTGCTCCCCTGTTGACACCACCATATCGTATTCCCTGCCGATGGGAAACTCCTTCATCTGATTCGCAAGGTCAACAAGCTTGTTGGTCTCGCCAGACATGGCAGACACCGCCACCACAACCTTGTGCCCTTTCTTCTTTGTCTGCGCAACCCGTATGGCGACATTGCGTATCCTCTCCACATTGCCGACGGATGTGCCGCCGTATTTTTGAACGATTAAGGCCATGGGTTTTTTCTCCTTGCCGCTATTTTTCAGAATTCTATTTTTACCCCTTCCCTCTTGATTCTGGACACAATGACAGGTAGGTTGGGTTGAAAAACACAATCCAAGCTACAGGCTTCTTCCATAGTCGGAAGAGGAAATAATAATTGTTCGTCTCATTCAAGCAGTTTCGCCACCTCGCCTTTTAACACAGGCAGGCTTTTTATAACCACATTCCACACCACCGCATCATCCACCGAATCATATCCATGAATAATGCGATTGCGCATTGCAATGATTTTCTTGGCATCAGCAATCTTTATCTCCGGTTCAATAGACAAGAGGTGCGTCATTGCTTCGCCGATGATTTCAAGTTCGCGCTCAACAGCTCTCCTCACGGTCAGGTTTCCTGAAAACAGTTTAAAGTTATTTATTCCCCCCAAATGAATGGTTATAGAATCAACAGACTTTTTTATATCGTAGAGGTATTTCTTTGTTGTATCGTTCATAAAATTTCCTGCATGGTATTTTCCAATTCTTTTTTAAAATAGGGATTCTCCAGTGAGTTTTCGGTAAGAAGATCAATTGGCCGTTGCAAAATATCTTCCAATGAGAAAAATACATTCCACCATAAATCCCCACGGGTAATGGGGTCCAAGTTTTCCTGAAAACTTATCAAAATATCCACATCGCTCTTGTCGGTAAAATTTTCAGTGCAGGCCGAGCCGAAAAGATAGGCTTTTTTTACCTGATTATCCCTCAGCGCATTTGTTATTTCCGATAAATGGGTTTGAATAAACGGATGAATCATTTTTATTCCTCCTTGAAAAGCGAATACAGAAGCTGGCTACTTTTTTCTCCCCATCTTATGAATCGCCATTCCATGCACGTCCTCCGCCGCCTCCAGAACAATCTCCGGCAAAGTTGGATGAGCATGAATGGTTTCGGTTATATGTTTCAATTTCCCGCCGCCCCTTACAACAATCGCCACCTCGCCTATCAAATCCGTTGCGTGCGCGCCCACGATTGTTGCGCCAATAACCCTGTCCGTTCCCTCTTCGGTGATAATCTGCATAAAGCCCTCTGTCTCGCCCATAGCAAGGGCCTTTCCGCTCGCGGCATAAGGGAATCTACCGATGCTGATTTTAATTCCCTTTGCCTCTGCGTCCTTTTCCCTTAACCCCACGCTTGCAATCTCAGGGTCTGTAAAGATGCCTCCTGGCACTGCAGAATAATCCATCCATCTTTCCTTGCCGAGCGCATTTTCAACAGCCACAATTGCGCTCGCGCTTGCAATATGCGCAAGGAGCATTTGGCCTGTAACATCGCCGATTGCATATATCCCCTTAACATTTGTCTCCATCTTTTCATTTACCTTTATGCGCCCTTTTTCAACTTCTACACCCGCTTTATCAAGCCCTATGCCTGTTGAATTAAAACTCCTTCCGATTGTAACCAACACTTTTTCAGTCAGAAATTCCTTCCCGTCTTTAAGTCTGGTCTTAACTCCGTCGGCTGTAACCTCAATCCCTTCCACGCCTGCCTCTGTATATACCTCAATGCCTGCATCCTTAAATGACTTTGCAATCACCCTCACCACCTGCTTATCTTCTGTAGAAAGGATTGTCGGCAACAACTCCACTATCTTTACAGAACTGCCAAACTTTGCAAACATATTTGCAAACTCGCACCCCATCACGCCGCCGCCTATTATCAGAATGCTCTTGGGCAGTTTTTTAAGATTCAACGCCTCTGTGGATGTAATGACATTTTCCCTGTCAATCTTAAATGCCGGAATCATCGCAGGCTCAGAGCCTGTTGCAATTATAATATTCTTTGCAGCGATAACCTCGGTCGTGCCGTCTTTTTTCTCAACCTTGGCCTTGCCGATTGCCTCAATAGCGCCGGTTCCGTTTATAACTGTAACGCCGTTTCCCTTGAGAAGCTGGCCAACGCCTGCCACAAGTTTTTTTACAACATCGTCTTTCCTGTCAACAGCCTTTGCAATATCAAAGCTCACCTCGCCTGTGCTTACGCCAAATTCAGCGGCCTTTTTGACGGCAGCAATGGTTTTTGCCGAATAATAGAGCGCCTTTGTGGGTATGCAGCCCCTGTTAAGGCAAGTGCCGCCGAGCGCATCCTTTTCAATAAGCAGGGCCTTTGCGCCCATCTGCGCAGCCCTTATTGCAGCCACATAACCGCCAGGCCCGCCGCCGATAACAACGATGTCAAATTCCTGCATGAAAACCTCCGTTCTTTTTTGTCCTATACTTCTTCTAACAGAGTAAAATATTCTTCCCTTGAAATCCCTGCTGTCCTTAAATTATTTTTGATTATAAACACCGGCACTTCTTTCCAGTTTGGTATAACTACAGGTCTTGCAATTCCTTCTTTTGTGTATACAAAATGGTCGCCTTCAATTCTTACGCATTTAAACCCGGCTTTTTCAAAGACCTTCCTCAATTTGTTTGCCGGTATAGGTATTATCTTCGGCATTTTAAGCTATGCTCACCAGTTCAGTTGCAACGAGTTTTGGCGGCTGCCATCTGCCGCTTGTATCTCTTTTATATCGCGCCTCTTCAAGAATATCGCCTTTGCATGTTCTACGGTATTGCCGCAGCTTGATACATCAAGCTCAGGACAATAAGCGATATAAGTTGCATCTTCCTTAAATACAATCACATCGTAATCAATCGGTATCATACTTACCTCCATCTTTTACTTCTATATATTCTATCAGTAGGTAACATATTTTAAGGAATATTTAAAGAGAAAATGATTGAATCAAGATGTCTTGATGTGATATGTTTTAAAAAATAGATAGATTAGGGGGAAGGGGTGATAAATATGTGGGACAAATTAGATGAAGATGAAATACAAAGATGTGAGAGATGTGGAAAAATAATAGGAGCACGACAAGATTGGTTAGAAGCTATAATTAGCATAGGAACTATACCACTATGCGATGACTGCGGAATATAGCACGAAGCACGTAGGTTGGGTTGAGCAAAGCGAAACCCAACAATTCATTGCAATAAATTGCTGGGTTAAAAAACTCAACCCAACCTACATACTACAAACTGCGACCTCTCGCTGATCCGGGCGTTGGGCGTCATATAATCAATGTGAATGCACATACAACCTTGACACAAGAATGTCGGTATGCCTAACAAATCGCTCAAGTGGATGCAATCTCTACCTTCCTCGTCTTTTCCCCTGTGTAAAAAAACTTAATCAATATATACTTCTCCGGCAAAAGGGAATACGCCTTTTCTGCCCATTCTATAATAGTAACGCCGTCTCCGTATAGATACTCCTCAATCCCAAGCTCATATATTTCGTTGACATCGCCGAGCCGGTAAAGGTCAAGATGATAAACAGGGAGCCTGCCTTCGTATTTATTCACAATCGTAAATGAAGGACTTTTAACATAACCCTTTACTCCAAGCCCTTGCACCAGTCCCTGCGTAAATAATGTCTTGCCTGCGCCCAATTCGCCGACAAGGGCAACCACATCCCCTGCCCTAAGCCCCTCGCCTATCTTCCTGCCAAGTTCTACGGTCTCATCAGGGGATGATGTATAAAATATTTCGGATTTCAAATCTATCTTACCGCCTACCTTCACATTTCTTCCCTAAAAAGTAGTCTGCCGATTCATCGGAGCTCTTAACTACGCACATAAATGGGCAGCTACATAAAAGAATTAATCACCTTCGGCAAAATATTCAAAATATCCCCTGCCATCATGCCCACCTGCCCTTTTTTCTTCGCAACCTCATCGCCTGCGAGGCCGTGCAGATAGACCGAGATGTTTGCCGCATCAAGCGGGCTGTAGCCCTGCGCGATAAAGCCGCTGATCATGGATTTCCTGTGGGATTTATAAAAATCCTGCCGGACGGCTCCGCGATAATCGTCCGTGCGCCTTTCAGCACAACAATAACTTTATTCTCTTTTGCAAACCCTGATGCTATGCCGATCCTGTCTGCCTGAACATCCTTTGCTTTCAAACCAACGAGCCTTGCCATCTCTCCGGGATGAGGCGTAAGAATAATAGTGGCTTTAGCATATTTTAAAACATTTACATCTTTAGCAAGGCAGTTTATGCCATCAGCGTCAATGACAAGAGGTATTTTAGATTCCCTTACAAGTCTCAAGACCAGTTTTCTAACAGGTTCTGCTGTCGTAAGCCCAGGGCCGAGCACAATAACTTTTTTGTCTCTGATAAATGACATTATGCCTTTAAATGCTTCATAGCCGAGTATTCCTGAAAATCCCCCTTTTTCCCCCTTTGACAAAGGGGGATGTAAGGGGGATTCCGGTAACGGCAACGTCATCACCTCTGTAAGTTTTTTCGCCATAATCGGATTTAGGCTTTTGGGAATACCCAGAGTCACAAGGCCGGCCCCGCTCCTCATTGCGCCGAGACAGGTCATGGCAGCGGCGCCTGTTTTTCCAACAGAACCTGCAAGCACAAACATATGGCCGAAACTGCCTTTGTGCGTATTGCCGCGTCTTGGTTTTAAAAGTTTTTTTATGCTGTCACGGTCAAGGAGTTCCCAACGAATCTTCTCATCTTCCAAAAGCTGCTGCGGCATCCCTATATCAACCGTCTCAACCCTTCCCGCATAATCCGCGCCCGGATAAACGCAAAGCCCTATTTTCGGAGCCGCCATCGTAGCTGTGATTGCGGCCTTTACGCAACTGCCGAGAATCCTGCCGTTTGAAGCGTCAAGCCCGGAAGGCACATCAATTGCCGCAACCGGCTTATTCATGCGATTGATAAAATCTATCGCAGCTTTATGAATACCTTTCGCATCCGATGAAAGCCCTGTGCCGAAGATGGCGTCCACAATCAAGGCGGAATGTAATATCACAGATTTATTTTTATCAATGTCCTTTGCCGATAAAATCGTTTTTATTTCGCCGCCCATCTTTTCCCATATATCCAGATTGGTTTTAGCGTCGCTTTTTACATCGGACTTTTTTGCAAGCAGATACACCGAAACTTTGAAACCCTTGTTGCTCAAATGTCGCGCCGCAACAAATCCGTCTCCGCCGTTATTCCCTTTTCCTGCAAAAATGGAAACTCTTTTACTGCCGCTAAAATCCCTTTCAATAATCTCGGCAACACCCCTGCCCGCATTTTCCATAAGCACAAGCCCGGCTATGCCATATTTTTTTGTGGCCGCTCCATCAAGCCGCCTCATTGCCGCAGAATCAACAATCTTCATAGGGTTGAAAAATACCATACTGCACAGTGTTTTGCAATTTTTAAACATGATATTTTCAATTACATAACGCCAACTTCCCTTACCTTATCTCATCTTTCCATTTGCCTTATTTTTTGTTTTACGGTATGTTTTTTGATATTTTCGCATCACGGATAACACACATATATAACGGTATTTAAATGGCCAACTCCAAAATAAACTCCAAAGAGAAAAAAAAGGGATTAAAGCAAGAGGTCATCGGAATTGCCCTCGTATTCGTTTCCCTTTTTCTTATCATCAGCCTTCTCTCTTACTCTGAAGCGAACATTGCATCCAATTGGGGCGGCATTGTGGGAGGCTATACGGCATGGCTGTTATTTAAGGTGGTTGGTTATTCAGCATATATCTTCCCCATCCTTATTATTATTCTGGCGTTGGAGTTTTTGATCCG
>JACRNK010000244.1 GCA_016234985.1 Deltaproteobacteria bacterium | reverse complement strand
GTAATGATAGGAAGGAGCAGTATATGGGTGACAAAACTGCGGCTCACGGAAAAAGAGCCCAGTATCGGGTCTTTAAGGAATTCGCCTATAACCGGCCATGTGCCGACATAATCCGTCCACATTACCAGAACCCAATATCCCCTCCAATCCCATGGAAGGATTGTGCCTGTAATGCTGAAGAGGAAGACCGCAAAAAACAGAATTAAACCAGATACCCAGTTTAACTCCCTTGGCCTCTGGTATGCCTTGTGATAAAAAACAGTGATTATATGGGTAATGAGCGTTGTTACAAGGAGCGTGGAGCCCCAGCGGTGCATATTCCGCATGAACCAGCCCAGTGTAACTTCATTGCTAAAACGGAGGATGCTGTTTAGCGCCTCTTCAGGCCGGGGAATGTAAAAAAAGGTCATAAAAAGACCCGTTATAAGCTGAAGCAGGATTATTGTAAAAGAGATGCCGCCGAAACAATAAAAGAAATTCATATGGTTCGGGATAGGAAGCTCTTTCTTCCTCTTTAGCCAAGCCTTTAAGCCTGCCCGCTCCTCAAACCAATCAGAGATTTTTGCAAGCATTACTTGCCGCCTTCCTTTGCAGCCGTGCCGCCGCTGCGCCCCTCTCTGCCGCTTTCCTGCGTTTCGCCTGTAAAGTCTATTTTCCAGCTATTCGTCTTTTCATCCAGATCAAGGCGCACATCGCTCTCCTGAACAAAGTCTCCGCCAAACGATGACGGCACCTTGCATTCAATCTTAACAACAGCCTTGTCTTTCGTTATTTTGCTTTCTATGACATTGACCTTCATATCCTTTGAATATTTGGATACTATATCTCTAAACCTATCTTCGGGAACCTCATAATGTTTTTTACTGCAAAGTTTATATGCCTCTCCTAAGGTAGTAGGCCCGCCCTCCTTAACATAGGCATAGAATTTCTTTACCACATCCTCAGGGCTTTCCGCGGGCTGGCTTGACATCTTGCTGCATCCTGATAATACGGCTATGGCAAATACCGCATATATGGCTGTTCTGGCTATATTCCTCATAAATCTTATTCAGGACTATGTTGTCCTTTTATTCTCCTAAAATAGTTATGTCCCCCCTGATGTAACACATCGGGGGGGACATAACTGATATTACCTATAGATTTTTACAGCTGATTCAGCGCAGGAACAACTGCCTTGTTGCCGCCCTCTATCTGGCCTGGCAACAGATTTAACTGCTTCTGCTCTGCAGCCTCATCATAATCGCCTGTGGCAAGGTTTGACTGGCCTTTTGGACCATCAACAAAGAATGTAGCCCTCATCTCAAGATGGAGCGGACCGCAGAATGTCTCGCAGTAGATTTCATACTCGCCTGCTGTATCTGCCACAAACTCGCTCATCAGCGATACGCCTCTTGGGACATGGAGCATTGTCTTTGTCGCATATGGCCCGTATATGGTAAAACCCATGATAACATCAGGATTCTTTGTGATGCCTGACGCCTTGTCAATGTTGGTTACAATAATCCTTACCTTGTCGCCCTTGTTCACCCTTATCTGCCTTGGGACATAGCCGTAGCTGAATGCCTTTACATGAATCTCCTTCACATCGCCCTTCTGAACTATGCCGGGCTTCTGTGTATCCATAGGAAGATAGGCAATCTTTGCGCCGCCTACATGCACCGGCCTGATTTCAGGCGTTGTGCCGGTTACAAGGCCTTTTTCTGCCTGACCCATTGACCATTCTTTCACAAGGTTCGCAAACAGCACCTTGGCATTGTGAGGTTCGCCGTCAACAGGGATAATCTTGAGGCTCTTGCCATAAGTCGGGCTCTTCTCATTCACATCAAGGAGCTCGTGGTTAACCGGCCACCTGATGCCTGTCGGGCTGAAGAGACCTGTGGAAAATTTATTGAGCGCCATGACATAATTATCGTCCGGGCTCACTGCAATGTGTCCTATCCTGTAATGGATCGGATACTCGTCAACAACCTCAAGCTTATCCAAATCCGTCTTTATAACAGCGTCTGCAACAAAGCAGCTTGTATAGGCATGGCCTTTGTTGTCAAACACGTTGTGGAGCGGACCTGCGCCTGCCGGCACAACCTTCTTAACAGCCAGCTTGTCAACATCAATAAAGGTAAGCGTCGCGGAAAGCTTGTCAGCCACCTGGATATATCTGCCCTTTGGCTCGGCATCTGTTCCATGCGGATTCTTTCCAACTGGAATCTCTTTTACGAGCTTAAAGGGATTCAGCTCAAACACGCCGACTGTGGAATGGTAATAGTTGCCGGAAAATACATACTGCTTCTTGTTAGGATTACCTGCCTTCTTGTTGATATCAAGATAGTCAGGCGCGCTTGGCGCAGGACCCCAATCAATAACCTGGGTCTTGCCTGTGGCAATATCAATCTTTGCCATCTTGCCGGTTAATTCGCCCGATGCATACAGGGTCTTACCATCCGGTCCAAGCGTTATGTGGTGGATGCCGAATGGGAAAGGCAAAGATATAAGCCTTTCCAGCGAGCCAAGCTGCAGATTGATAACACCGATGGTATTGGCTGCCTTGTCATTGACATACAGATATTTACCGTCCGGTATCAGGTTCTTGGTGCCTTCGTTATTCGGCGCGCTGAACACCGGCTCATGCAGGTCAACACCCACCAGAATATGCCTGTATGTCCTCATGCTTGGAATACCGAATACCGCGACTGAACCGTCTGTTCCGCCTGCATTATACATCAACATAGGATCCTGCAGAGGGGCGTCGTTCGGACTTGCCTCCGTAACGTGCCAGTCTCTCTCTGCTGCCGTAACCATTCCCGGCAGGACGAGCCATGCAAAAAACGCAATTACTGCAAAAACAAAACTACATCTTCTTGCTGCTTTCATTTTTTTCACCTCCTTGAGTTTT
>JACRNK010000251.1 GCA_016234985.1 Deltaproteobacteria bacterium | reverse complement strand
GTGGGCCGCGGGGGAGTCGAACCCCCGACCCGCTGATTAAGAGTCAGCTGCTCTGCCAACTGAGCTAGCGGCCCGTTCTTTTATGTTCCCATCTCCCATGAAGCGAGATATTTTTTCTGCTCCGCTGTCAGGGTGTCTATCTTGACGCCCATAGAGATAAGTTTTAATCTTGCAATCTCTTTATCAATATCCGCCGGAACTTTATAGACCTTCTTTTCCAGCTTTTTATAGTTCTTGATTACATACTCTGCGGACAGCGCCTGGTTTGCAAAGCTCATATCCATGACGCTTGCCGGGTGGCCTTCTGCTGACGCAAGATTTACAAGCCTTCCATCCGCCAGCAGGCATATGCGCCTGCCGTCTTTCATTAGATATTCTTCAACAAAATCCCTGACAATCCTTGTGCCGATGCTCAGAGACTTGAGTCCTTCTATATCAAGTTCAACATTGAAGTGGCCTGAGTTTGATACTAAGGCGCCGTCCTTCATTACCTTAAAATGCTCTTTTCTGATGACATTGACATTGCCAGTGACCGTGCAGAACACATCGCCAATCTTTGCCGCCTCTGCGATGGTCATAACCCTGAAGCCGTCCATGACAGCCTCTATGCCTTTAAGCGGGTCAATCTCTGTTACAATCACATCTGCGCCCATGCCCTTCGCGCGCATGGCAAGCCCCTTGCCGCACCATCCATAGCCGCACACAACAAACTTTGCGCCTGCCAGAAGTTTGTTTGTTGCCCTGACAATGCCGTCGATTGTTGACTGGCCTGTGCCGTATCTGTTGTCAAACAAGTGCTTTGTGTCGGCATCGTTTACGGCAATGACAGGAAACAACAGCACATTTTTTGCCGCCATGCTCTTGAGCCTGATTACGCCGGTTGTGGTCTCTTCTGTTGAGCCGATGATATTTTTGACAAGCTCTTTTCTCTCGCCGTGGATTGCAGCTACAAGGTCTGCGCCGTCATCCATGGTAATATGAGGCTTTGCGTCCAGCGCTGCATTCAAGTGCTGATAGTATGTCTTGTTGTCTTCGCCTTTTATTGCGAATGTGGGTATTCCGAAATCCTTTACAAGGGATGCCGCAACATCATCCTGCGTGCTTAATGGATTTGAAGCGCAAAGCACGGTGTCTGCACCGCCCTCCTTGAGCGTCCTCATAAGATTTGCCGTCTCAGTGGTAACATGCAGGCATGCGGCTAATTTATAGCCCTTGAGCGGTTTTTCCTTTGCAAATCTATTTCTTATAAGCCTCAGGACCGGCATGTCCTTTTCAGCCCACTCAATCCTGAGCTTGCCCTTTTTTGCCAAACTGATGTCTTTTACGTGATACTTCATTAAGCCTCCGGTTTTTATATTTTTGCCGCTTTCTTCAATGCCTCTGCCTTATCCGTTCTCTCCCATGTGAATTCAGGCTCATTTCTTCCAAAGTGGCCGTTGGCAGCAGTTTTTCTGTAGATGGGCCTTAAAAGGTCAAGGGTCTTTATTATTTCTGCCGGCTTCATCTTAAAGGTTTCTCTTATTAGCTCTACAATCTTTTCCGGCGCAATCTTTTCTGTGCCGAAGGTGTCAACCATAACGGATACCGGCTCTGCGATGCCTATGGCATAGGCAATCTGCACTTCGCATTCCTCTGCCAATCCTGCCGCCACCACATTCTTTGCCACATATCTCGCCATATACGATGCCGACCTGTCAACCTTTGACGGATCTTTTCCTGAGAATGCCCCGCCGCCGTGGCTTCCGTGGCCGCCGTAAGTATCAACAATTATTTTCCTTCCTGTCAGACCGCAGTCGCCTTGAGGACCGCCGACAACAAATCTCCCTGTCGGGTTTATATGATATTTTGTGTTTTTATCCAGATACTCTGCCGGAATGGCCTTCTTTACGACCTCGTTGATTATTGCATCCCTGAGGGTCTTATTATCCACATCAGGTGAATGCTGGCTCGAAACGACAACAGTATCAACCTTCACGGGTTTGTTGTCTACATACTGAATTGTAACCTGAGATTTTCCATCGGGTCTCAAGAACTTAAGTCCGCCCTTCTTTCTTGCCTCTGTCAGCTTCTGTGTTATCTTGTGGGCAAAATGTATGGGCATGGGCATCAACTCAGGAGTGTGATTGCAGGCATAGCCGAACATAAGTCCCTGGTCTCCTGCGCCCTGTTCCTTTCCTTCCATCGTATCAACACCCATTGCAATATCAGGCGACTGTTTGTCTAATGTCACCATGACAGCGCAGGTATGGGCGTCAAAACCCATGGAGGCATCGTTATAACCTATCTCCCTAATTGTATTTCTTACCACCTCAGGATAATTTACCTGAGCCTTTGTGGTTATCTCTCCTGCTATAAGCGCCAAGCCTGTTGTTACAAGCGTTTCACATGCAACCCTGCTTTTTGGGTCTTGTGTAAGGATTGCATCCAGAACAGAATCCGATATCTGGTCAGCAACCTTGTCGGGATGTCCTTCTGTAACAGACTCCGATGTAAAAAGATAGTTCTTGATTCCCATAATTAAAGCCTCCTTGTTTTTACTGAAAATTTTAAAACACAAAGATAAACATTTTTTATCCAAGATGTCAATAAAATTAAAAGATAAAAAACCGGTTTTCGAAAAACTGTCGGTTAAAAATCAAAACCCGCTCTTTTTAATGTTTGTTTTTTTGACGTTTGTTATAACAACTACAGACTTG
>JACRNK010000250.1 GCA_016234985.1 Deltaproteobacteria bacterium | reverse complement strand
AGTCTCAAGACTGAGAGATGTTTCATAAAAAATCCTTTGACGGAGATTTTCAATCTTCCTGTGCCGTATCTTCTTATAAAAATAACGGCCTCCATGCCCTATTCTGTGTATGATTATTGCGCTTATAAAGATGGTCTCTGCTGCCAGAAAAGAATCTGTTCCAACGATGATGCTGTATCGATAACCGGTGTCTTCTTCTATATATTCAACCAGTTTCCTGAACACATCCTCAAAGGAAAGAACTCCAAAGGTGGGACTGAAAAAATCCTGCTTTTGAGGCTTCACATGTTGATGAGGCTCCATGTTGCAAAATTCTACAATAATCCATTATAAAAAGGAAGTAAAAATTGCGCTTCCTGCTTGAATATGTTAAGGAAGTCTTATGGATATAAAAAGAATATCCTTGTCATTTATTGCCCTTGCAATTTTAATAGCCATTCCCTTTTCCTTTACAGCCTATAAAAGAAATACAATATGGCGCGATGATTTTACCATGTGGACTGATACGGCATACAAGTCAGCGGCAAAGGCAAGGGCTTATTATAACCTCGGAGCGGCGTATCATGATGAAAAGGAAGCGTTGGAACAAGCGATAATATACTATAACAAGGCGCTGTCCATTGAGCCGAATTATGCCGGCATACACAATGACTTGGGCGATGCCCTTAGAGATAAAGGCATGCTGGAATCAGCCATTGCTGAATATCATACGGCTCTCCGTTTAAAACCTGACTATCCAAAGGCGCACAATAACCTTGGTGTCGTCTATTACAGACAGGGGAATTTTGACGAAGCGATAAGAGAGTTTAGAATGGCCTTAAGGTTAAACCCTGAATATGCAGATGCCCGTAATAATCTTGAAGATATTTATAAGATGGAGGGATTAAAATAAGGCCATGAGATAATTTGAGAATTCCTTTTCTCCAAAACCGGCAATAAACCTTTTCGTGACAATGCCTTTCCTGTCTATAAAAACAGCCCCTGCGCCGTATGAAATGCCGTATTTTGCGGCAATACGGCCTTCGGTATCAAAAACCAACTGCATGTCATCTATCTTCATATCCTTCGCATATTGTATAAGGTTGCCTTTGGTATCCTGAAAACCAAGGCCTATCACAACCAGCCCTTTTTCTTTATATTTACCGTATGCCCTCTGCACGAGAGGGACCTCTTCTTTACAGCGCTGTCACCATGATGCAAACCAGTATAAGATAACCGGTCTGCCTTTAAATTCCGAAAGGGATAAACTGCTTCCATCAAATCTCGCAGCAGTAAAATCAGGGGCAGGAAGCCCCTCAACCTGAACCTTTGCGCATGACAGGAAGAAAGACAAAGATATGAGCAGAACGACAAGATAAGGCTTTTTCATTATAAGCATTTCCTACTTTCTTATTATATACAACGACATAAAGAGAGCAGCATACAGAGCGTCAGAACAAAGCAGACCAAGGCGCGATGAAGGCGAGGAGTGAGGCGTATGTTTCAGCATACGCCGCAACGACGAGCCGAGGAGCAACGCAGGTATGCGAAGTTATGACGCTCTGTATAAAAGCCCTATTACAGCGCCTATAAAACCAAATAATGCGCCCCATGCAAAATAGTGGATAATAGCCATTGGAGTGGAATACATACCGGAACCAAACCACCAGTTTGAAAACCAGATGCCGAATAAAATACCGGCCGTAATGCCTGTGACGCCCCCAAGCAATGTCCTTTTAAAAATACTGCTTGCGCGTTTTATCGGCTGTCCGCACGTTGGGCAAGTTTTTGTTGTATTATTGCTCATAAGTCTCCTTTAGAAATTTTCTCCATCCCTCCCATATACAATCTGAGAGATTCCGGTATGAGAACACTCCCGTCTTCCTGCTGATAATTTTCCAATATGGCGACCAGAGTCCTGCCTACGGCAAGGCCGGAGCCGTTGAGGGTATGGACGAATCGCGGCTTGCCGCCATCCTTTGGTTTATATTTTATATTTGCCCTTCTTGCCTGAAAATCTTCAAAATTGCTGCACGAGGATATTTCACGGTATTTATTCTGCCCCGGAAGCCAGACCTCTATGTCGTAGGTCTTTGCGGATGAAAAACCCATGTCGCCTGTGCAGAGCGCGACAACGCGGTAATGCAGTTTGAGTTTCTGCAATATCTTTTCAGCATCCGAGGTGAGTCTTTCCAATTCATCGTAGGAGGTTTCCGGTTTTGCGAATTTCACCAACTCCACTTTATTGAATTGATGCTGCCGGATAAGTCCCTTTACATCCTTGCCGTAAGAGCCTGCTTCTTTTCTGAAGCAGGGCGTATATGCCGTGTAGTAAATCGGCAATTCATCCTCTTTCAATATCTCATCTCTGAAGATATTGGTAACAGGCACCTCTGCTGTGGGAATCAGAAAATGATCCCACCCTTCTATCTTGAACAAATCTTCTTCAAACTTTGGCAACTGTCCGGTTCCGGTCATGCAAGCCCGATTCACCATAAATGGCGGAAGAACCTCGGTGTAGCCGTTTTCGCGCGTATGCGCATCCAGCATGAAATTGATAAGCGCCCTCTCCAAAAGCGCGCCCGCTCCTTTATACAAGGTAAACCGCGCCCCGGCTAATTTGCTCCCCCGTTCAAAATCCAGAATACCGAGCCTCTCGCCTATTTCGCCATGCTCTCTCGGTGTAAAAGTAAAATTCGGCAGACTGCCGCCTTTTCGTATCTCAACATTGTCGTCAGAGGTTTTACCCAAAGGGACGGATGAATGTGGGATGTTTGGGATAATCAATAATGCGTTCTTAACCTTTTCTTCATACTCATTTAAAGAAGTTTCTTGGGTTTTTATCGTGTTGGAAATATCTTTTGCTTTTACTTTTAAATCTGCCGTATCTTCCCCTTGCTTTCTGAGAATATCAATTTTACCGGAAATTTCGTTCAACTCCCGTCGATGGTTCTCAACCGCTCCCAGCAATACTTTTCTCTCTTTTTCGTTTTCGAGAAAATCGTCAAATACAGAAATATCGTAGTTCCTTTTCTCAAGGGCTTCCACTACTTTCTCTGGGTTTTCTCTTGCAAATTTTATATCCAGCATACCTATTTTCCACCGTCCCATCTTTTATACAATTTGTTCTCAATCCCCATCGCATCCAGAATCTTGCCCACTACAAAATCAACGAGGTCTTCCATCTTTTTCGGTTGGTGATAAAAGCCAGGCATGGGCGGTGATAAAAGCCAGGCATGGGCGGGATGATGTGCGCGCCTGCGCGGGAGAGCTTCAGCATATTCTCCAGATGAATCTGACTCAAAGGCGTTTCCCGCGGAACGAGGATGAGTCGGCCTTTTCCTTTTAAAATAACATCCGCAGCCCGCTCGATGAGATTGCCTGATATGCCGTGGGCTATCCGCGCCAGAGTTCCCATAGAGCATGGGCATACAATCATGTCGCTGACACGGGCTGAGCCGCTGCTAATCGGAGCGCCAATATCCTCAGCGGAAAAATAGTTTAACCGGCCTTTTGTTTTGCCGAAATGTTTTTTCAGCCTTTTTTCTATCTCCGCTTTATTGCCGCTCAGTTTTACTTGTCCCGTTGCGTCTCTAAACGGGAACGGTATCTCCTGCTCCAGAACCAGAAAACCCGAAGGGGAGATGATAAGCGCAACATCATCCCCCCTTTTCAGAAGTTCCTGTATAAGCCTTAATCCGTATATGGCTCCGCTTGCGCCTGTTATGGCGACAATTTTGGCATTTTTCTGCAATCCCTAATCCTTCATCTTCATCTTTATTGCAACATAAAATGTATTGCCGCCTCTGACTATGCGGAACAGCACGGTGTCATCCTTAGAAATTGCCTTCATCGCCTCTTTGTATTCCTTGATGTTCTTAATCTCTCTTCTGTTCACCTCTTTTATAATATCCCCGCTCTTTATGCCTGCTAAACCGGCAGGGCTCTCCGGCTTAACCTGAGAAACAATCACGCCTTCCGTATCCTTCAGGTCCATCCTCTTGGCAATTTCAGGGGTTATTGATTGAACTGAAAACCCAAGTTTCTTCTCAGGGGCAGCCTCTTCTTTCCCTTCAACTGCCGCAGCCTCTTCCTCTTCCTTCATCTTGCTTATGGTAATGGCAAGAATCTTTTCCTTGCCGTCTCTTATAACCTTTATCTTGGCGGTTTTGCCCGGTGTAATAGAGGCGACAGTCCTCGGCAAATCGCTTACCTCGTTTATTTCTTTGCCGTCAAATTCCACAATAATATCGCCCGGCTTTATCCCTGCCTTATCCGCCGGCTCATCCTTGTTAACAGAAGATACAAGGGCGCCCTGTTTATCTTTCAGGCCAAAAGACTTCGCAAGGTCAGGCGTCACCTCTTGTATACTGACCCCTATCCATCCCCTTGTAACCTTGCCTTTCTCCTTTAGTTGGAGCAATATATCCTTTGCCATGTTTATGGGCGTGGCAAAACCAACACCCTGGCCGCCTGCAATTATTGCAGTATTGATTCCTACAACCTCTCCCTTGAGATTAAACAAAGGGCCTCCGCTGTTGCCCGGATTAATGGCCGCGTCTGTCTGTATAAAATTATCATACGGCCCTGCGCCTATTACCCTCCCCTTTGCGCTTACAATGCCTGCTGTCACTGTATGGCCAAGGCCAAACGGGTTTCCTATGGCCATGACCCACTCGCCTATCTGAAGGCTGTCGGAATCTCCAAGCGCAGCAACAGGAAGATCGCCGTTTGCGTCAACCTTTATAAGCGCCACATCCAATCTTACATCCTTGCCCACAACTTTTGCCTTGTACTCTTTTTCCTTTTTATCAGAAAGCGTAACAATTATCTCCTCTGCATTCTCCACCACATGATTGTTTGTAAGGATATAACCTTCTTTATTTATTATGAACCCGGAGCCGAGGCTCTGCCGCTTAAACTCCCTTTCCGGCGCCTCTCCGAAAAATCTGAATTCGTCTCCAAAAAAATCTTCGAACGGGCTTTTGAATTCAGGAAATGGAACCGTCTGTTTCTGTTTGACTACCTGAGTAGTGGATATGTTGACCACAACAGGATTCAGCTCCTTGGCCAACTTTACAAACGAATTCGGCTCAAGCTGCGGGGGCTCTGTTTTTTCACCTTTTTCTTTCCAGAAACTTTGGGCGTCTGTGGGCGGCGTAACGTCAAACCTGGCTGTTAACACAACCCCTAATAACAGGGAGGCTATCCCGACTATTACTATGCTTTTAATGCCGAATGTTTTTTTGCTGTTCATGGTATCCATTATATTCTCCTTTTTTATCTCGCCTCTACCTTTATATGCTTAGGCCTTTGTTCCCGCTTTTTTTCCAGTATAATCTCCAAAACGCCATGATTATACTTTGCCTTAACATTATCTTTATCAACTATATATGGAAGGGTAAATGCCCTCTGAAAAATACCGTAAGAACGTTCCATTCTGTGATAGTTTTCTTCCTGAACGTTTTTCTCGAATCTGCGTTCGCCTTTCAAAACAAGGATATTGTCGTTTATCTCCACCTCAATATCCTTCTTATCTATCCCAGGCAGTTCTGCCTTTAAAACAATATGCTCCTCTGTTTCATAAATATCCACAGGAGGATGCCAGCCGCTCCTTCCCATGTCTTCGCCGGCGCCTTTTGTTCTGGAAAGGGTTTCATCAAACAGACGGTTCATCCTCTCCTGAATGGTAAGCAGATCTTTGAACGGATCCCATTTCAACAATGCCATACTATCCTCACCGATACAGAATTATGGAGCAATAAAACTTGTCCCGCTATGTCTGTAAACGGGATTTGATTCAATTTATTTTATAATTACACCTTTGTCAAGGGTCAATTTTTGTTTATCAAACTATTATTAAAAATAACTAATTGGAAAATTAAACTTTTTAAATCAATCGATCTACTGCCTTGCTCTAAACACCTTTCCTTGCGCGTTCAAAATCAAGCTCTCCTTTTCTCTCATCAATAATAACGTTATCATCTTCATTAAACTCCCCTTCCAGAATCTTTGTTGCCAGCGGGTCTTGGATTTTTCTCTGGATGAGCCTTTTGAGCGGGCGCGCGCCGTAGGCCGGATCATAGCCTTCCTGCGCCAGAAGCGTCTTTGCGCCATCGGTCAATGTCAATGTAATCTTTTTTTCGCGCAGCAGTTTTTTAAGCCGCTCCAACTGTATGTCAACGATTGCCGTTATATGTTGTTTCGACAAGGGGTGAAAGATTATAATATCGTCAATCCTGTTTAAAAACTCAGGCTTGAACGAAACCTTGAGACTCTCCATCACACGATTTCGTATCTCATCGTAATCTTTTTCTCTCAATTCGGTCAAATACTGGCTGCCTACGTTTGATGTCATAATAATCACGGTATTTTTAAAATCAACAGTTCTCCCCTGTCCGTCCGTAAGCCTGCCGTCGTCCAGAATCTGCAGGAGGATGTTGAACACATCGGGGTGCGCCTTTTCTATCTCGTCAAAGAGCAACACGGAATACGGCCTTCTACGCACCGCCTCGGTCAAATAGCCGCCTTCCTCATACCCCACATAGCCTGGAGGCGCGCCGATGAGCCGCGCAACAGAGTGCTTTTCCATAAATTCGCTCATATCAATCCTGACCATAGCCTGCTCATCGTCAAACAAAAACTCCGCCAATGCCCGCGCAGTCTCTGTTTTGCCCACGCCGGTCGGGCCGAGAAAAATAAAAGAGCCAACCGGGCGATTTATGTCCTGCAACCCCGCCCTTGCCCTTCGCACAGCCATTGAAACCGCGCTGATGGCCTCATCCTGGCCAACAACCCTTTTCTTGAGCCTCTCCTCCATCTTTAATAATTTATCCCTCTCACCTTCCATCATTCTGGTTACAGGCACGGCTGTCCACTTGGACACGACCTCGGCAATATCATCTGAATCAACCTCTTCCTTGAGCATACCCTTTCCCTTTTGGATTTTTGCCAACCTTTTTTGGCCGTCTTCCAATTCCTTTTGAAGCTGGGTAAGCGTTCCGTATTTAAGCTCCGCAGCCTTTGCCAGATCGCCAGTTCTCTCAGCCTGAGCCGCCTTTAACTTCGTATCCTCAATCTTTTGTTTGGCAGCCCGTATCTTTGTTATCTCCTCTTTCTCCTTGTGCCATTGCGCTTTAAGGCCTGAGCTATCTTCCTTAAGGTTTGCAATCTCTTTTTCTATCTTCTCAACTCTTTCAAGAGACGCCCTGTCGCTTTCTTTTTTTAAAGCCTGCCTCTCTATCTCAAGCTGGGTGATCCTTCTCTCTATCTCATCTATCTCAATAGGCATGCTGTCTATCTCTATCCTGAGCCTGGATGCAGATTCGTCTATCAAGTCAATGGCCTTGTCAGGGAGAAATCTGTCGGTGATGTAACGATGTGAAAGCGTTGCCGCTGCAACAATGGCTGAATCCGCAATGCGCACGCCGTGATGGACCTCATACTTTTCCTTGAGGCCGCGCAAAATGGAGATAGTATCCTCCACATTAGGCTCGCCAACAAAAACAGGCTGGAAACGTCTTTCCAGCGCAGCATCTTTCTCAATATGCTTCCGGTATTCATCCAGAGTTGTCGCGCCCACGCACCTGAGTTCACCTCGCGCCAGCGCAGGTTTTAGCATGTTGGACGCATCCATCGCGCCCTCTGCCGCGCCAGCGCCAACCAAGGTGTGAAGCTCATCTATGAATAATATGACCTCTCCCTGCGATTCGTTAATCTCGCGCAAAACCGCCTTGAGCCTGTCCTCAAATTCTCCGCGATATTTTGTTCCGGCGATAAGCGCGCCCAAATCCAGCGCAAGAAGCCGCTTGTTTTTCAAGGTCTCCGGCACATCGCCGGAAACAATCCTCTGTCCCAAACCCTCAACGATTGCGGTCTTTCCAACGCCCGCCTCGCCAATAAGAACCGGATTGTTTTTTGTGCGTCGGGAAAGCACCTGAACAACGCGCCGTATCTCATCATCCCTGCCTATCACAGGGTCAAGTTTTCCCTTTCTTGCCATCTCAACCAAATCTCTCGTATAACGCATCAAGGCTTGATACTTTTCTTCCGGGTTTTGGTCTGTCACGCGCTGACTGCCCCGAATCGACGCCATTGCCTTGAGCATTGTATCTTTAGACACACCCTGTGCAGCCAATATCTTTGCGGCCTCGCTTGTCTTCTCATCTGCAATGGCAATGAGGATATGCTCTGTGGAGACAAAATCATCCTTTAACCTCTGCGCCTCTTCAAACGCCTTGTCAAGAATCTTTTTCAATCTCGGCGCAAGATAGACCCCTTCCGAGCCGGAGACATTAGGAAGCTTTTTCAAAGTATCTTCTAATTGCCCCTTTATCAGAGAGACATTCGCCCCAACCCTTTGAAGCAACGGCGCGGCAATACCGCCTTCCTGTTCAAGCAATGCAAGAAGCAGATGTTCCGCGTCAACCTGCTGATGCTGATGCTTTTCAGCGATAACCTGCGCCTGATTCAGCGCCTCTTGTGATTTTATGGTAAACCGGTCAAGCCGCATAAGATAGGAATAATATAGGATTGCGTGGCAGGAATGTCAAGCAGAACAGGCACCCGGTATTCAACGGCAATTTGCAACCATGCTGCGGCAAAACTTATAGGCATACCAGGGAGAGATTGTAAATCTGCTTCCCTCTTAAATGAGAATTGCTTCTAATGTGTATTCATTAAATGGAAAATAATCTATTACTTCTTTATCTTCAACCCAGAAAACAATCTCCTGAGCCCGCACCCCTGCAAATTCATATTGGGACGTTAAATCTTTAGTCCTCACGGCATATTCTATA
>JACRNK010000015.1 GCA_016234985.1 Deltaproteobacteria bacterium | reverse complement strand
TGGACAACTTTAAAGAAATCAACGACTCCCTTGGCCACGATGCAGGCGACCTCTTGCTCAAGTATGCTGCGGAACGTATCAAAGGGTGCCTGCGGGATGAGGATACCGTTGCCCGTCTGAGCGGCGATGAGTTTATCATTATCCTTACCGATGTGGCTGATTTGCAAAATATTACAAAGGTGGCGAAAAAGATATTAGATGTCATATCCCGCCCGTTTGAGCTGAAAGGCCGTGAGTTGTTTATTACAGTAAGCATTGGCATAAGCATCTATCCTTCTGATGCCGTCGATATAGACACATTGATTAAAAATGCCGATATTGCCATGTATCGCGCCAAAGAACAGGGGAAAAATAATTATCAGATATATTCCGACGAAATGAATGACAGGGCTCATAAGCGCATGGATTTGACAAACAGTCTGCGCAAGGCGCTGGAGCAAAAAGAATTCAAGGTTCACTATCAACCCAAGATGGATATGGCCACAGGAAAGATGGTCGGCATAGAGGCGCTTGTGAGGTGGCAGCATCCTGACAGAGGCTGTATTGCAGCAGGCGAATTCATCTCCGCAGCAGAAGAGAGCGGAGTCATTATACCCCTTGGGCAATTCGTATTGAAAACCGCATGCAGGCAAAATAAGCTCTGGCAGGACATGGGCCTTGCCCGCATACCCGTGTCTGTCAATCTGTCCACCCGCCAGTTTCAACAAAAGAATCTGGTAGAGATGGTGGCGCTGGTGTTGGAAGAGACAGCCCTTGCAGGCCATCATCTGGAACTTGAAATCCCTGAAAGCGCCATTATGCAGGACATGGACAGCGCAGCCTTGACCATGAAAAGATTAAAAGAGTTGAAGGTGCTTATATCCATAAGTGATTTTGGCACAGGCTATTCTTCTATGGGCTATATAAAATATCTCCCCATAGACGGATTGAATATTGCCGGATCTTTTATAAAAGATATCACGAACAATCCTGACGATAAGGCGATTACATCAGCCATGATTTCTATAGCGCGCAGCCTGCAGCTAAAGGCGATTGCCACTGGCGTGGAAACCGACGAACAGAAGGAGATGCTGCAAAGCCTCCATTGCCATGAGATTCAGGGGTATATATTCAGCAGACCGCTTCCGCCTGAAGATGTGGAAAATATACTCGCAAATAATTCGGGGGGGGGTGAATTTTCCTCCGGTTTTTTTCAACAAAAGATGTGATAGTGTCTCAATGGAGAGGTGGCAACGTATGATAAAAATTCAAGATTCAAAATTCAAAAATCAAAACTTCATTGCTGATTTTCAATCGAAAATCGAAAATCGAAAATCGAAAATCTTTTTACCGCTTACTGCTTACTGCTTACTGCTTGCTGTTTTCACCGGCTGCGCCGCTTCCAATGCAAGCCGAAAAGAAGATGCCGCCATACATTACAGGGTCGGCATTGTTCATCTTAACGAAGGAAACATTCCGGAGGCGCTGAAGGAACTGACAGCCGCAGTAGAAACATATCATGACGATGCTTCATTTCACAATGCCCTGGGCCTTGCATATTTTGCAAAGGGCATGAATGATGACGCGATAAAACATCTGAAAGAGGCAGCAAAGATAAACCAGAAATTTTCCGACGCCCATACAAATCTGTCGGCTGTCTATCTTGAGAAAAAAGAGTGGGATACGGCCATATCAGAGGCAAAACTTGCATTAGCCGATGTTTTTTATACTACCCCGGAATTTGCCTGGTTCAATATGGGGCGCGCCTATTACGAAAAAGCCGATTATATAAAAGCGGAAGAGAGCTATAAAAAGGCAATAGAGAGTAATCCGCGGTATCTAATTGCCTACAACAATCTGGGGCTTGCCTATATGAAGATGAACAAGGATAAGGAGGCAGCGGACATATTGGGACTTGCAATAAAAAATATGCCGAATTATGCCGACGCACAGTATAACCTTGGTCTTGTTTTGATAAAGCTCAAAAACAAGAAGGGCGCATTAAATGCATTTCAAGAGGTTGTGAAACTTGTCCCTGACAGCGAAATGGCAAAATCCGCAAAAGGGTATATTGATTTGTTAAAATAGCAAGTGGGGTTGGTTTTATCAACCCACTATGCTACGCGCAATCAGCCTCGTAGAGGCGAACTGTTTGTAGAAACAAAATGCATAACCAAAACCAAAGCTCTGTGGGAGCGGCCTGTTGCATGGCACATAAATTTACGAACAGGCATCAGGCATTTTACAGGCCGCTCCGATGGAGCTAAAAGACGTTTTTGCAATTTATTTCTACAATCAGTATGCTCCTATGGAGCAAAATGAAAAGTGGTTTGAAAGATTTACGGTCAAGGGACATGAAAACCTTTTTATCGTTTTCATACGGAGCAAACTATATGGAAAGTCCTGGAGAATACCTCAAAAGAGAAAGAGAGCTTAGGGGCATCCGATTGGAAGTCATCTCTGATGCTACAAAAATAAGGGCAGGGCTTCTCGCTGCTATAGAGAAAAATGATTTTGACGCCCTGCCGGCAGCGCCGTTCGTAAAAGGTTTTATACAGGCATACTGCAAATATCTGGGGCTGGATGTGCAGGATGCGCTGCTTCGCTACGAAGCATATATGCGAAGCATTGCAGAAAGCAAGACATCGGCTTTAAAACAAGGGGCGGAGGCAAAAAAACAGGAGACTCGCCCCGCCAACTCTCTAATCCCTATTATATCTATTGCTGTCATTGCTGTTTTACTAATATTGTTCGGTTTATATGCCATATCAAAAAAACGGCCATTACCTGTGGTTGATTCTTCTCTTCCCCATGTTGATGAACGTCCTTCCGGCTTCAAGCCTCAGCCTGAAAATGAGATTGCGCAAAAAAAAGAAATTGCAAGTCCTTCTTTAAAATCCTCCATTCTTACCCTGGCTATAGAGGCTGAAAAACCTTCCTGGCTTAAAGTTGAGATAGACGGGCAAAACCCATTTGAGGTATCCCTTAAACAAGGGGAAAAGGTAAAGTGGAATGCAAAAGAAAAATTTT
>JACRNK010000014.1 GCA_016234985.1 Deltaproteobacteria bacterium | reverse complement strand
GAAACCGGATGCGCTTATTGCCATTTTGAATGAATATCTGACAGCCATGTCCGATGTGGTTTTTAAATATCAAGGCTATCTTGATAAATATATAGGCGACGCAATCATGGCTGTTTACGGCGCGCCGTTGCCTCAGGCAGACCATGCAAAAAAGGCGTGCCTTACAGCGGTTGAGATGATGGAGAGATTAAATATAATGAGGCAGGAATGGAAGGATAAAGGGCGGCCTTTTCTTGACATTGGCATCGGCATAAACACAGGGAATATGGTTGTGGGCAATGTCGGTTCAGAGCAGAAGTATGATTACACAGTGATAGGAGACAATGTGAACCTTGCTTCAAGATTAGAGGGCTTAAACAAATTATACGGCACAAATATAATAATAAGCAAAAAAGTGCAGGAAGAGATTGAAGGGGAACTGTTGTGGAGGGAGCTCGATATTGTCCAGGTAAAAGGCAAGACCGAGGCAAAAGCAATATATGAACTTATGGGAAGAAAAGGCATTTCAAATATGGAAGATGCAGCGGAGGCCTTTCATAAGGGCGTAAAATATTACAGGGAAAGAAGATGGGAAGATGCAATCAAGTCATTCGATGCTGTTATGAATTTAAAACCGGATGATACCCCTTCAAAGCTGTATATCCAAAGAAGCCGGCAGTTTATAACCACCCCGCCCCCTGACAACTGGCAGGGAATCTTTATCATCAATCATTAGCCGGTTTTCCTTTTCATTTTGACAATATCTTAAAAAATTGCGTATAATAAAAAGCTAAACTTATGAAGATAGAAAACATACGCAATTTTTCCATCATAGCCCACATAGACCACGGAAAATCTACGCTTTCCGACAGGCTTCTTGAGGCAACAGGCACAATAACTTCCAGGGAAAAGAAAGACCAGTTTCTTGACAAGATGGAGCTTGAGAGAGAGCGGGGCATCACCATCAAGGCGCAGACCGCGCGGCTTCTTTATAAGGCGCTTGACGGCAAGGAATATGTCCTGAATCTCATAGACACCCCCGGTCATGTGGATTTCAGCTACGAGGTCTCGCGGAGCCTTGCGGCATGCGAAGGCGCTGTGCTGGTGGTGGATGCGTCTCAGGGTGTTGAAGCCCAGACCCTTGCCCATCTCTACACTGCGGTGGATGTGGGGCTTGAGGTTTTTCCTGTATTGAATAAGATTGATCTGCCTGCCGCAGAGCCTGAAAGGATTAAACAGGAGATCGAGGATGTGGCCGGCATTGACGCGTCGGATGCCGTGCTTGCCAGCGCCAAAGAGGGCATCGGCATAAAAGAAATTCTTGAGGCAATTGTGAAAAAAATCCCGCCGCCGGAGGGGGATATAAGCAAGCCTTTAAAGGCGCTTCTTTTTGATAGCTGGTATGACACCTATCTCGGCGTTGTCGTGCTGGTGCGGGTTTTTGACGGCGTAATCAAAAGAGGCGTGAAGATGAAATTTGTTTCAACAGGAAAAATATTTGATGTAGACAAGGTCGGTGTATTCGCCCCGCATCCGGTTGAGAAAAAAGAACTCTCCGCCGGCGAGGTCGGTTTTGTCATAGCAGGCATAAAAGCGGTGGGCGAACCAAAGATCGGCGACACCATTACCGATGCCGCAAACCCTACGGACAGTCCGCTGGCCGGGTTTAAGGCTGTTAAGCCAATGGTCTTTTCCGGCCTCTATCCGGTTGATTCTGCGGAGTATGAAAATCTCAAGGAGGCGATGGAGAAATTAAAATTGAACGACGCCTCTTTTACATACGAGCCTGAGACATCCCTTGCCCTTGGATTCGGCTTCAGGTGCGGGTTTCTGGGTCTGCTTCACATGGAGATAATTCAGGAGAGGCTGGAAAGGGAATATCAGTTGAACCTGATAACAACAGCGCCGACTGTTATTTACCGGGTTACCAAGAATGATGGAGAGATTATTCACATTGATACGCCTATCAAGCTGCCGTCGGTTCAATATATAGAAAAGATTGAAGAGCCGTATATTCTGGCAACCATACACCTTCCCAACGAGTATCTCGGGGCCATACTTGGGTTGTGCGAAAACAGACGCGGCATCCAGAAGGCGATAAAATATATTACGCCCACAAGGGTTACGGTGGAATATGAGATTCCGTTGAACGAGGTGGTTCTGGATTTTTATGACAGGCTCAAGACTCTGAGCAAAGGCTATGCGTCTATGGATTATGAATATCTTGATTATAGAGAGGCGGATTTGGTGAAGATGGATATTCTCTTGAACGGCGAGCCGGTGGATGCGCTGTCCATCATTGTTCCAAGGGAAAAGGCGTATTACAGGGGCAAGGAACTGGCCGAGAAGATGAAGGGGATTATTCACAGACAGATGTTTGAGATTATAATTCAGGCTGCGATAGGCAGCAAAATTATTGCCAGAGAAACCGTGAAGGCGCTCAGAAAAAATGTGACGGCTAAGTGCTACGGCGGCGATATTACCAGAAAGAGAAAACTTCTGGAAAAGCAGAAAGAGGGAAAGAAGCGGATGAAGCAGGTTGGAAGCGTGGAGATACCGCAGGAGGCGTTTTTGGCGGTGCTGAAAATAGGCGAGTAGATACAAATTCTAAATCCTAATTTCCAATAAAAGGCCAAATAGGTTGTTGTCCCCCTCTGGAGGGGGCAGGGGGAGGAAAGTTGAGTCAACACCGTCCACCCCCTTAATCCCCCGCCAGCGGGGGACAGTTGGAAATTTAGCCATTGGACAATTGCATTAGAAATTAGACATTAGGATTTAGGAGTTTATTTGATTATATAAAGGAGAACATACATGCAAAAAAAGAAAGTAATTCGGGAAACCATAGAAGCCATAGTAATTGCGCTGGTCTTGGCTTTAATCATAAGGACATTTGTCGTGCAGGCGTTCAAGATTCCGTCAAGCTCTATGGAGCCGACGCTTTTGATAGGCGATCATCTGCTGGTAAATAAATTTATCTATGGCGTTCCTGTGCCGTTTACCGACCGCAAGGTTTTCCAGCTTAAAAAGCCAAAATCAGGCGATGTGATTGTCTTTGAGTTTCCGGGGAATCCTGAGTACTGTAAAGGCGTTGCAAGCACGGTAGTCAAAAGGTTTGAGAATGCTATGGCAAAAGGCAGCGCATGGGAGCTCATTACAGATGACTGCAAGGATTTCATAAAAAGGGTTGTTGCTGTGGAAGGGGATACGGTTGAGGTTAAGGAGAAAAAAGTTTTTGTAAACAACAGGCAGCTTGAAAATAACCGCGGGGTTAATATTGACCCGTCTATATATCCGCTGGGGCCTGAGGTCAGGGATAATTTCGGCCCATATACAGTTCCGAAGGACTCAGTGTTTGCAATGGGAGACAACCGCGACAGGAGCTTTGACAGCCGCTACTGGGGCAGCGTTAGTCTTAATCAGATAAAGGGCGAGGCCTTTATCATCTACTGGTCGTGGGATGGAAATGAACATTGGCTTAGGTGGCGGCGGTTTGCGAATATTATAAGATAGCCAAAAGCGAAGAGGCTAAAAAATGCCTGAACAAAAAGAGTTATTTTTCCTGAACAACCAAAATCTTTTCTCAAACAATTATCTTGAGCATCGCTTGCCCGCAAGCTCTTTATGGAAAGGGCAGGGAGAAAAGGCCGGCGAGGTTTTTGATAGCATAAAAAAGTTGTATGAGGCAATTAAACCGTTAAAACTCGGTTCCGGTGAAGAGGCAGGCATCGAAGAGAAATTCATAAGACCTGTTCTCAAAACGATTGGCTATGAATTTGACGTTCAGCCGAGAACCCAAAGGGGCTATAAAAAAAAGCGGCCTGATTATGCCCTTTTCAAAGACAGCGCATCTTATGAAGAGGCCCGCAAGGAAAAAGATGACATCCCGCGTTTTTTCACGCATCCCCTAACCATACTCGAGGCCAAATCATGGGGAAGGCGGTTGAATGACACAGACCCCAAAGACGCCCTTGATACCCGCGACCCTACAGCCCAAACCGTAAAATATCTTGACGATGTCTATCATGCCTCGCAAGGCCGCATACAATGGGCGATTCTCACGAACGGCAAAGAGTGGCGGCTCTTTTATTATCGGGCAGCCTCCCGCTCAGGAAATTTCTTTGAAATAAATCTTGAAAATATCATCAGAGAAAACGACAGGGAAAAATTTCTCTATTTTTATCTGTTTTTCTCAAAGGATGCCTTTATCCCTGATTTGGCAACCGGCAAGACATGGCTTGACCTGCATCTTGACGGCAGCGAGGCTTATGCAAAGGCTGTCAGCGATAGGTTGAAGGAACTCATTTTTGACGAGGTGTTTGAAGGGCTTGCAGAGGGGTTTATCCATTACCGGAGGACTGAACTTTCCATTTCGGAAGAAACCGATGAAAGCAAAAAGGAAATCTTCAAAGGCTGCCTCACGCTCCTTTACCGCCTGCTTTTTCTGCTGTATGCCGAAAGCAGAAATCTCCTCCCTGTTGAAGAAGAGAGTTACCGCAGAGTAAGCCTGAAAAAACTCAAAGAGGATATTTACCGCGACCTGAAAACCACAGAGCCGGATAAAATGAGCAAAAGGTCTTATGCCTGCTATGCAAGGCTTGAAGGGCTTTTTGAGATTATTGCCAAAGGCGACCCTGCGCTCAATGTCCCTATCTATAACGGCGGATTATTTGAAACCGCAAAAGACGGCTTTCTTGCAGCCCATAAAATACCCGACCCGTATCTTGCAAAAGTTGTCAATCTGCTGACCGTTGACCATGAAGAATTACAAGAAGTTAAGGAGCCTGCCCCTGAAGGCTTTAATCAGGGGTTTATAGATTATTCTTCTCTCAATGTCCGTCATCTTGGCGATATTTATGAAGGTCTGCTGGAGTTTCATATTCAGATTGCAGATGAGGATATAGTCGAAGTCAGAGAAGGCGGCAGGGCAATATGGAAAAAACTATCCCCCGATAGAGACGTTCGAGGGCAGGCGGAGATAAAAACCGGCGCAAAGACCGGCAGAAGAAAAACAAAAGGCGGGGTCTATATAGAGAACTCAAAGCATGAGCGCAAGGCAACAGGTTCATATTATACGCCCCATTACATCGTGGAATATATCGTCCAAAACACCGTGAATCCTGTGTTGGAGGAACAGTTTAAAACCGCTGCCGGACTGCTGACGCAGCTTGAACAGGCCATAAAGGCGTCAAACAAACAGAAGTCAACGGACAGCATAAGGAGTTATCGCGCAAAAATATTGGAGATTGAGGATGCCCTGTTCAACGCTATCTTTGACATAAAAGTCCTTGACCCTGCTATGGGAAGCGGACACTTCCTTGTGCATACGGTTGATTTCATATCAGACAAAATTATCTCCTTTCTTGCCGCGTATCCCGAAAATCCTGTCATAAAAAAGATAGCAGGCTTAAAACAAGAAATTATCGGAGAGATTCACCGGCAGGGAGTCAGGATTGATGAAAGCAAACTCACGGAGGTCAACCTCATAAAGCGAATGGTGATGAAGCGGTGCATCTATGGCGTTGACCTCAATGAAATGGCGGTTGAGCTTGCAAAGCTTTCGCTGTGGCTTGATTCGTTTACCCTCGGCGCGCCATTGAGTTTTCTTGACCATCACTTGAAGTGCGGGAATTCCCTTATAGGCGCAAATCTTGAGACGCTTGAAAAGGCTACGGAAGGCCAACTCTTTAAAATAAATATTGAACCGCTGAAAAGGGCTATACGAGATATGCTTTTTATATCCAGCCTGTCCGATGCCACCTATCAGCAGGTAAAGGATTCGGCAAGCAAATACAGAGAAGCGGATACGAGCGTTGAAGGATACAGGATGCTCCTTGATATGCTTGTATCGGAGCACTTTGGAATCAAAGAGGCAAAGAGTTTTCTTCTGGACAAAGGGACAAAGATAGACCTGAATAACCTCAAAAAAACTATTGACTCTATGTCCGCCAAAGATAAAAAGACAATAGCGGATATTGAAAAGGCTGCCGAAGGAAAACAGTTCTTCCACTGGGAAATAGAGTTTCCGGAGGTTTTCTACGAGCGGACAGGAGAGATGGAGCAAAAGGTTGAGAAAAAAGAAAGTCCCGGCTTTGACTGCGTGATAGGAAATCCGCCGTATGATGTTTTGTCCGAACTTGAACAAGGAAGAGAGGTAGAATTGAAAAAAAAGTTTTTCTCACAAAGTGAAATATTTAAACATGCTGTCGGAAGCAAACTGAATTTTTACCGTCTCTTTAGCGGGTTATCTTTAAACTTACTCCAAAACAAAGGTGTGCATGGATTTATTGTTCCAATGGCGCTACTGGCCGATAAACAAGCTAAACCCCTCCGCGAGAATATGCTGAAAAAATATTCTTTTCAGAAAATAGAAGCCTTTCCGCAAAAAGACGATCCAACAAATAGGATATTTTTTGAGGCCAAACTTTCCACATGTATTTACATCCTTAAAAAAGACAAGCCTTCATCATTTTCAGTGAGAATACATCCGGGCAAAGACATACTTGAGACTTCAACTTCTTTACTGATTACACCGCACCAGATTGAAGAATTTGACAAAGAAAACCTGAGTATTCCAAGTTATCCCGATATGACCGGAGAGGATTTTAAACTTGCCTTGAAGTTGAACAGAACTTCTGACGGAATTACTCTCGGACACTTCGCACCATCTCAGCAAGGTGAGGTTAATCTTACAGGGCATTCTGATTTTTTGACAGACGACAAAAAAGGACAAGTTGTTTTAAGAGGTGGCCACATAAACCGTTATGAATTTCAAGAAGATCCCAAACAGGGTGATCCCATGTATCTTGATGTTAAAAGATTTCTTGATGCACATGGCAAAAATACAAAGGCGTATGATTATAGGAACACCCGCATTGGTTACCAGAGAGGAGCGGCAATAGACAACTGGCGTAGAATAATAGCGACCATAGTTGAAAACAATAATTTTTGTTCCGACACAATAAACTATATAATTACGCCTAAAGAATATAATCTTTTTACTATTCTTGCTCTGCTGAATTCATCGTTGTGGGAATGGCGGTTTAGGCTTACCAGCACAAATAACCATGTAAATTCTTATGAGATTGACTCTATGCCCATGCCTCCGATCTCCTTCACCACCCCTGAAAAAGAGCGAAAGGAATTTGTTAAAGAGGCCATAGAGCTATATGATGCTTCAAAACATGAGGGCATTTTAAAATGGGCAGACTACGAGATTGCTTTAAAAAGAAACGACACCATCCACGACATCCTTGCCTTTCTCGCAGAACAGATGATTGAAATGAACAAGGCAAAAAATGAGGAAATAAAAGGCTTCCTCAAATGGCTGGAAAGGGAAATCGGCGCAGAGATTGAAAACTTAACAAATAAAACAGCAATCAAGGAATATCACGAGCACGACTTTGAGCATCTCCTTGATGTTCTCAAAAAGAACAAAAACAAAATCTCGATTGACCCCTCAGACCGCAAAAAACAGGAGCTCCTTGAAAAGGATTTTACAAAAAGCATTGCAGCGCTTGAGCCGTTGAAAGAAAAGATTGAAGCCACTGATAAACTGATAGATCAGATAGTTTATCAGTTGTATGGCTTGACCGATGATGAGATTGAGATTGTGGAGGGGAAAAGTGAAAATTGACCAAATAGGAATGTGGTCAGAAATTAAACTTGAGATTATCAAAGAATATGTCAGTGCATACACGCGCATCATGGAAAATCAGCCGTGGTGTAAAGGATATGTTTACATAGATGCCTTTGCCGGTGCCGGCAAGCACATCAGCAAACGAACCGGTGAACTGGTTCCAGGTTCCCCCTTGAATGCTTTAGAAGTAAAACCGCCGTTTACTGAATACTATTTTATTGACCTCGATGAAGATCGTGCAGATGTATTCAGACAGATAGAGAAAGATAATCCCAGCGTCCATTCGTATCATGGTGATTGTAATGAAATCCTTTTTAAAGAGGTTTTCCCTGCACTCCACTATGATTCATTTAAGAGGGCGTTATGCATTCTTGATCCATATGGTCTTCACCTCAAGTGGCAAACGATAAAAGCTGCTGCGGAGTTGAAAACAATCGATATTTTCATCAACTTTCCGATAATGGATATAAATCGAAATGTCTTGTTTGAGGATCCCGCCAAGGCAAAACCAGAAGATATCGAAAGAATGAATGCCTTCTGGGGCGATGAAAGTTGGAAGAAGCTTCTTTACATAGAACAAACGACACTTTTTGGAGATACACAGCACGTTAAGATAGATGACTATAAGACATTGGCCAAAGAATTCTGTAAAAGACTACAACAGATCGGGTTCAACGATGTTCCTGAGCCAATTTTGATGAGAAATATAAACAATGGTCCGCTTTATTACCTTTGTTTTGCATCTCAAAAAGCCGTTGCTAAAGGTATCGTGAATGATATTTTTAATAAGTATAGAAGGACTTATTGATAAGGACAAGAGGAGTAGTTTGAAATGCAATCTATTAAAAGAAAATCCTTACTTTATAAAAGCGAGGTCGAATACGCAGACTTTTGTTTGAACCATGTCGAGGGTTGTTCTCATGGGTGCAAATATCCATGCTATGCCTATATGATGAAAAGAAGGTGCGGTATTGTTAAAACTTACGAAGAGTGGCGCCAGCCTAAAATAGTTTCCAATGCTTTAGAACTTCTGGACAAAGAAATACCAAAATACAAAAACAAAATAAAGTATGTTCACCTCTGTTTTTCCACAGACCCTTTTATGTATAAGCAAGAACAGATATGCAATTTGAGTTTGAAAATTATAGATAAGCTCAATGCAAATAATATCCGCTGTACTGTATTGACAAAGGGGGTTTTTCCAAGAGAGCTCGGCAGTAGAAATGGGAACAGTAATAAAAACGAATATGGCATTACATTGGTTTCTTTAAGTGAAAAATTTAGGAAAGAATTTGAGCCGGATTCAGCTAAATTTAAAGATAGAATCAATGCCCTCAAATATTTGCATGAAAAAGGATTTAAAACATGGGTGAGTATGGAGCCATATCCTACACCAAATCTGATTAAGCAGGACTTGATGGAAATTTTAGAAGCAGTTTCTTTTGTAGATAAAATTATCTTTGGCAGGTTGAATTATAACGTCAAATCATCTGAATTTAAATATTCCAAGGGATTCTATAATGACCTTGCCTTATCTGTCATTGATTTTTGCAAGAGAAATAAAATTGGTTATCATATCAAGCAAGGAACACAAATATGAAAAAGCCTTTTTATTGTATTGTAAATTTACCTATGCTATAAAACTTTTCTATGGAAGAATATAAAAAGGCGTTTGACGCCTATCGGTCCATAGAAAAAAATGCCTCAAAATATACGAGGGAGAATTATCTGCGTGACATAACGCAGCTTGAGAATTTTTTAAAAGGGAGCGGGTTTTGCCTTTGTGAAAGGATTAAGTTAAACTAATTGGCAAGGAGGCAGAAATGAAAGAAAATCTTCAACATACTATCAAGGCATTTATCCGAATGGGGGAGAAATATTATATTGCTGAATGTCTTGAAATACCTGTAGTAACACAGGGAAAAACCATTGACGAAACAGCTGAAAATCTCAAGGAAGCGGTAGCGCTCCATTTAGAAGGAGAAGACCTTAAAGAACTCGGCATTGCTCCCAATCCGACACTACTGATAACTATGGAAATGGAGCCTATTGCTAATGTCGCCTAAGTTGAAACGGCTTTCAGGCAAAGAAGCTGTTTCAATCCTTTCGAAATTTGGATTCTCCGTGCATTCACAAAGAGGCAGCCATGTAAAGTTAAGGAGAACCTCGCCTTCCGGCGAGACACAATCCCTGACAATTGTAATGCATGATGAGATTGATGTAGGCACATTGCGCGCTATTATACGACAGGCAAGCCGTTTTATTCCGGAAGACCAACTCAAAAAAGAATTCTACTCCGATTGATTTTAGATTAAGGAAAACTGGATAATAAGAAAAAAGCTGATAAGGCGGCAAAGATTTATCGGCAGGTCTTTTTATTGTATTGTCCATTTACCTATGCTATAAAACTTTTCTATGGAAGAATATAAAAAGGCGTTTGACACCTATCTGTCCGTAGAAAAAAATGCCTCAAAATATACGAGGGAGAATTATCTAAGAGATGTAACGCAACTGGAGTTTTTTTTAAAAGGCAGGGAACTCTGCCTTAATAATAATGGCGATGTAGATGCAGACAAGATAGGTGAAAATGAGATAAAGCTGTTTTTAGGCCACCTGTATAAAAGCCATAAAAAGGTATCCATCGCAAGGAAGCTCGCATCCATAAAGGCATTTTTCAGGTTTTTGGTTAAAAGAGAGGTTTTGCAAAAAAATCATATCTTCCCACGGTTTTGACCGTGGATGAGGCAAAGGGGCTTGTGGAGGCAGGAAACAGTCAGGAGTCAAAGAAGAAAAAAACTATCACTGCGTTAAGAGACAAGGCAATTCTTGAGGTTTTGTATTCAGCAGGTTTACGAGTAAGCGAATTGACAGGGCTTAACATGAAGGATGTTGACATTGATTCTGGAATAATCAAGGTCATTGGAAAAGGGAATAAGGAAAGAATTGCAATACTTGGTGAAAAGGCCAGAGAGGCTTTGAAAGCATATCTTGTAGGGGCGCACGGCCGTGCGCCCCTACAGCCGGTGTTTCTTGGCGCAAGGGGAGAGAGGATTTATCCCAGGGCAGTTCAGAGGCTGGTGAGAGATACTGCCGGCAAAAGCGGCATCTCAAAACATCCCACGCCGCATTCATTGCGGCATACATTTGCAACACATCTTTTGGATGCAGGCGCAGATTTGAGGACAATACAGGAGATGCTGGGGCACGTCAGCCTTTCCACTACGCAGAGATATACGAAAATAAGTGTGCAGAGGCTGTTGGAAGTTTACGACAAGGCGCATCCGAGGGCGAAGAAAAGTTAGAGGTGAATTATGTTTCACGGAACAACAATACTCGCGGTTCGTAAAGACGGCAAAGTTGCCATTGCAGGCGACGGCCAGGTTACGCTCGGTAATACCGTGATGAAAAAGGGCGCGGTTAAGGTGCGGCGCATGGGCGACGGCAAGGT
>JACRNK010000243.1 GCA_016234985.1 Deltaproteobacteria bacterium | reverse complement strand
ATATTTCTCATCCACCATCCTTGCCATCTTCTGCGTATCCGTGAGGCCGTTCGGGTTATATTCACAGCCTCCGCACGCCGTAGGCACCCTTACGCGAGGCCCGCATGACGCAACCTTCTGGCCTATTTTTTCAAGGTCTCTGACCATATTGTCAAAATCCTTGTAATCAACATAAAGTATCTCAAGCGACTGCCTGAAGCTCAGATGGACTACGCTTTTTTTGCTGTATTTATCCGCTATCTTTGAAATTTCAATGAGCTTTTTTGTATCAATCCTGCCGCCCGGACATCTTAGCCTGACAGTAAACTGGTCTTTCTGGCGTTGTTTTATAAAACCGCCGGATTTGAGGTCATTAAAATCCACCTTCACTTCCTGGCCGTCCTTTTTAACAGCGACGCGGGTTACCTTGTCCTCTATAAACTTGTCAACCATTCCTTAGCCTCCCTGTATATTTAAACAGCAAAGTCTCATGCCTTGCCGTATAAAAATAATACTATATTGTATGAAAAATTTCCAATATATCTTTAAAAAAATAGTTCTGAGGCACTGGGGTCTCAAAGATGCACGGAAAAGGCTTTGTTTTGGCTGAAAAATCCATATGCCATTTACAATAAAATTTTAAAAAGCAAGCTATAGGTTTTTCCTAATTGTTTATTGCCTTGCCTTCACCTTATACACCTTCCCCTCTTTTGCCACAAGCTCGTCAAATTCAGAGAGTTTGGCGTTTATTATCCTTGGCGCGCCTATCTTGTCCTGCAAAGCCTCCTGAGTTTTAAGGCCGTTGCCTGTTATTGAAACGACAATGGATTCATTTTTTGGTATCCTGCCCTGCGCAATAAGTTTTTTTGTTACGCCGAGAGTAACGCCGCCTGCTGTTTCAGCAAATATCCCTTCCGTCTCTGCAAGAAGCTTCATTGCGTCAATAATCTCTTCATCAGACACATCCTCGCCCCACCCGTTGCTGTCCCTCATCACCTTTGCGGAATAATAGCCGTCCGCCGGGTTTCCGATTGCCAGGGATTTTGCGATTGTTTTTGGTTTTACAGGCCGTATCAATTCCGTTCCTTCTTTAACAGCAGTAACAATCGGGGCGCAGCCAGTTGCCTGTGCGCCATAAACCTTCGTGTCAACTTTATCAATAAGCCCTATCTTTTGAAACTCATTGAATGCCTTCCATATCTTTGTAATCAAAGAGCCGCCAGCCATGGGCACAATAATATGCTTCGGCGTTTTCCAGCCAAGCTGCTCAACTATCTCGTAGCCAAACGCCTTGCTCCCCTCTGCATAATAAGGCCTTATGTTTATATTCACAAATGCCCAGCCGTATTTGCCGGCTATCTCGCTGCACAAGCGATTGACCTCGTCATAGTTGCCTTTTATGCCGATCACATTTGTTCCATAAACAAGCGTTCCCATTATCTTGGTCTGCTCAAGGTCGGATGGGATAAACACATAACTTTCCATGCCGCACGCCGCAGCATTTGCCGCAACCGAATTCGCAAGATTGCCTGTGGATGCGCAGGCAACCACCTTAAAGCCGAACTCCCTCGCCTTTGATATGGCAACAGCCACAACCCTGTCCTTGAATGAAAGGGTGGGATAATTCACAGCGTCATTTTTCAGATAAAGTTCTTTTACGCCGAGAACCTTCTCAAGATTTTTTGCCCTTACCAAAGGGGTAAATCCCGTATCAAAACCAACCGCGGGTTCGCCGTCTATGGGCAGAAGCTCTTTATACCGCCACATATTAGGCGGTCTCTTTGATATGATTTCCCTTGTAATATTCTTTTTTATCTTGTCGTAATTATAGTCAACTTCCAGGGGGCCGAAACAAAGCTCACATACATGCAATGCCTCTTTCGGATATTCCTTGCCGCATTCCCTGCATTTCAAGCCTTTTACATAACTCATATTAGTTCTCCTTCTTATTATTCTATTTGGCCAAAGATTACATTTGCAAACAAAAAGGCCTCTCCTTGAAATTCAAGAAGAGGCCTAAATAAACCTAATCTTATCTTTCAAGGCTTGCATAAGCCTTGTCGGAATTAGCACCTGCCTCCGATTTTCATCGGAGCGGTTGCTGTGGCTTCAAAGGGCCAATCCCTCCGCCACTCTTGATAAGAAGCATCCGCTATTAAATT
>JACRNK010000013.1 GCA_016234985.1 Deltaproteobacteria bacterium | reverse complement strand
CTGGAAACAAGTTTCATCTCTTTATCTATCAGGATTACATTTGTGCTTGTGGAGCCGACATCTATGCCGAGATATACAGGAACCTTTGGCACAGATTTAAAATCCGCCCCTGCCCAGTAACCTGTTTTATCGCTCTGCGACGGATGCCTTTCAGGCCGTGTAAGCGAGTCAAGCCCCTTTTCTTTTTTTCTGCCGAATTTTATATAATCTTCAAACTCCTTAAGCCCCTTGAATGCGCCGATGCCTTTCCCTTTTTCCATCGCATTAAATATGGAACCCAGGGCGCCCATAGAGGTAAAATGTTTTGGAATAACATATTCATCATCCTTAAGTTCAAGAACGTCTTTAAACGCCTTTCTAACCCCCATATTTGCGGCAACGCCGCCCTGAAACGCAACAGGCCTCGTAAACTCCTTGCCCTTGCCGATGCTGCTCTTGAAATTTCTTGCAACCGCATAGCAAAGCCCTGCGACTATGTCGTAGTCAGGCGTTGCGGCCTGCTGAAGATGAATCATATCGCTCTTTGCAAAAACGCTGCACCTGCCGGCAATTCTGGGCGGATTCTGCGATTTCAGGGCAAGGCTGCCGAATTCTTCAATGGTCAGATGGAGCCTCGTTGCCTGCTGGTCAAGAAAAGAGCCTGTGCCTGCGGCGCATACGGAATTCATCTGAAAGTCTTCTATCCTTACCCTATAAGAGGGGCAATGAGCTTGCCGGCTGAACCGGTTATGGCTGCCGCCTTGATATTATCGGCAGGAAACCTCGCAAGCACATCGGAAAGCACAGCCAAGGTGGTTTCCAACGGCTGGCCTTTTGTCCTTGTATAATGCTCCTCAATGATATTCCTGTTTTCATCTACAACCACTGTGTTTGCGCTGACAGAGCCGATGTCAATGCCTATAAAAACGAGGCTATTTTTACTCAAGATATACCTCCCAAATTAAGCAAGCGGTAAACAGTTAAAACTATTCGCCACTTACTGTTATCTAACGGAGAATATTATCAATATTTTTACTCTCTTGTCAACCTTCTTGGAAGGGCTATACTAATGCTCTTATTGCTGCGCTGGAGGGATTTGATTGGCTCTATAGGTTGATACAATTGTAAAAAGTCCGAGAAATGCTTTTTTCGTCATTCCGGCGGAAGCCGGAATCCAGTTATTTCAAACAGTTATAAAACCTCTGGACACCGGTTTTCACCGGTGAGACGACTTTTTACGAGATCATCATAGGTTAGAACAAAGAAAAAAGCAGATTAAATAAAAAAAACAGCCCCCCGATATTGCATCGGGGGGCTGTTACAGGAATTCCTGTAAATCACAAAACTTACTTCTGGAGGTCGCCCTGCAGAAACTTTACCAGTTCTGTTGCATCTGCATCCGACAAGCCGGATTTTGGCATATCAATCGCAAATTCTTTAAACTTCTTTGCTGCACCGGCGCGGCCATCAACGATAACTTTCTTGATATCGTCTGCCTTTCCCTTGGTTATAAACTCATTGCCCTTCTGTGCCGGCGCCATACCCTTCATGCCTTCACCCTTCTGGCCATGGCATGCAGCACACTTTGCTTTATAAATTGCCGCACCATCTGCAAAAACTGTCCCGGCAAATGCAAAGCTCACTACCAAGGCTACCAATCCTACGATACTATTACGCATGATTTTTCCTCCTTTCTTTAGAATTTAATTGCTTCGATTTATAGACTAAATTAAAAACATATCTCTTGTCAAGCATTTTTTATCTGTTCTTTGGCGCTGTTTTTTTAAATAAGCGTTCGACTGAGCTCACGCCGAAGCCTGCGCCTTCTTCACCACATCAGACCTTTCCGCCTCTGACAAAAACTCATCAGACTCAGGATAGAGTATGTTTTTTTATTTTACTTTCACTTTATTGTGAGGCAAGCGCATATAAATAACCTTGTCCCGTTATGTATTTAAACGGGATATGACAAAAGTCAAATTTGCTCTTGAGCGGATAGTTTACCTTTCATGCCTTTTATAAAAACCAACGCAAAAATCATAAAGGCTGTTGAAACGGCAAATGCAGCGTCTGCGCCGAATTTATTCATTATTACCGGGCCAAGAAAGGGGGCGGTTGCCCCGCGGACACCACCTAATACGGTATGAACAGCCATGTATCTGGGCGTTTCCTTTGGAGACGCCATCCTTGTAATCACAACATAGCCTACAAGTTCAATTGCCGCAAATATAAAGCCTGCAATCCCCTGGGCAATTCCCAGAAACCAGAGATTGTATGTCAGAAGATATATGAGAGGCAGCCCGCTTGCGCACAGAAATAATAATGCCAGCAGGCTTGACAGGGGATGCTTGTCTATGAATCGCCCCCAGAAAAAAAACCCCGCAAGCCACATGCCGGAAAAGACAGTCCCGAAGACGCCTGCAACAAGATTAGGAATATGGGCTTTGTCAACCTGAATCAACGGAAACAGCGGAAGCGCTAACAAAAGACCGAATTCAAACACAGAATAGGCCGTCAGAAATCGGATAAACGGTCTGTTCTTAAAAGGCGCCGTAATATGTGAAAACGCCGCAAACCCTTCCCTGTCTTTATGTTCTCTCCTTACCCTTATGTTCCTGAATTCTAATGCAGACAATATGCCGAACAAGGCCGCTGCAGGAAACAGGTAATGGTAATTTTCCGTCCCTTTTTCTAAAATCCATCCTGCAATTGTGGACGCCGCTATCCAGAAGCATGCAGTCCCTATCCTGATATAGCTCATAAGCCGACCCCTTTCTTTATCAGGATAATTAGTCTTCATAACAGATGCGTATGACGGGAATGGTATTGCGGTTATGAGCATGTAGATGAATATTGTCAGGGTGTAGGCAAAAGGGGTTGTAACGAAAAACATTGAGATGAGCGCAGCCCTGCCTATGGCATTCGGCCATACCACATACCATATCCTGCCTTTCCCAAGGATATCCTCTGTCCAGAGAAGCGCAAAGGTGTTTGCAATGTAAGGCGCTGCCATAAGCAGGGCAATCTGAAACTCGGTTGCGCCGATCTTTCTCCCGACAATGGCGATGAATGGAAGGAATGCGCCGCCGAATATGCCGAAAAACATGGCGGCCTTGAGGTCATAATAAAATGTATGCCGGACAAATAAAGGGAGTTTTTTGAACACAATGTGTATTTGATAGCCTAAATAATATTTAGCTGGTTTTTGGGGCAAGTTTTTTCATCCACAAACCAGATCGTCTTATCTGCCGGATGAATCATGGACGCAGGATAGAAACTTCCAGCGCTTGCCGTATCTTCAAGTATTGCCTTAAGCGCCATTCTTTTTTCGCTTCCCGACGCTATAAAAATAACATTAGCAGCGCTGTTTATTGCAGCAAGGGTTAAGGTTATCCTCTTTCCTATTGAATAATCAGCAGGCGCAAGAACCGGCGCAGCCCACCGTCTTTTTTCTTGCAATGCAGGGTCTCCCGGAAAAAGAGAGGCAGTGTGGCCATCGCTTCCCACGCCGAGCAAGATGAGGTCAAAGCATGGGGAAGAAATGCCTCTTTGCAAAAAGAACTCTCTAATCAT
>JACRNK010000242.1 GCA_016234985.1 Deltaproteobacteria bacterium | reverse complement strand
TGGGATGGCCGGATGCGAACTGCCCGGCCAGCTTTTTTATAAGGCCGAGTTCTCCGAGTTCTTTAATTTGCATAAGTAATCTTTAAATTACCTTGCTGCCGCAGCGATTCTCTTGCCCAATGGGCGAAGGGGCTTTTTTACAGCCTTAACCTTTTTCTTCAGCGCTATCTTCAACAGATCGTCCATATGCTTTACAAATACAAAATTCATCTTTTTCTGGATATCCTTTGGTATTTCCTCAATATCTTTTTTATTTCTATCCGGCAATATTATGGTTCTTATTTTTGCCCTGAGCGCCGCCAGAGCCTTTTCCTTAACGCCGCCTATGGGCAGCACCCTTCCCCGCAAGGTAATCTCTCCTGTCATGGCGATATCTTTGCTTACAGGGGTTTTTGTAAGTGTTGATATAAGGGCGGTCGCCATTGTCACGCCTGCTGACGGACCGTCTTTTGGGATTGCGCCTGCCGGCACATGGACGTGTATATCCAATTCTTTATAAAAGTCATCCGCAAGCCCGAGCGTCCTTGCCCTGCTTCTTGCATAACTCAAGGCAGCGTGGGCCGATTCTTTCATTACCTCCCCAAGATGGCCTGTAAGCGTAAGGTTTCCCTTGCCCTTCATTGTTGTCGCCTCTATGTAGAGGATTTCCCCTCCCACCGGCGTCCATGCAAGGCCTGTGGCTACCCCCACTTCGTCATCTTCCTGCTCTGTTTCAGGTATAAACTTTGGAACGCCAAGGTGTTCTTCAATGGTTCTTGGGCTGATAACAGTCAATCCTTTTTCTCCTTCAGCAACCTTTCTGGCCACCTTTCTGCAAACAGAGGCGATTTCTCTTTCCAGATTTCTGAGGCCTGCCTCCTTTGTATACTGCGAGATTATTTTTTTAATTGCGTCATCGGTTATTTCAATGAGTTTTTTATTTAAGCCGTTTTCAGCCAACTGCCTTTCAATAATATATTTCTTTACAATCTCAAGTTTTTCTTCTTCCGTATATCCTGTCAGTTCCAGCACCTCCATCCTGTCCTTTAACGCATCAGGAATAGGGTCGAGCATATTTGCCGTTGTTATGAACATAACCTTTGACAGGTCAAACGGAAGATTCAGATAATGGTCGCTGAATGCATTGTTCTGTTCAGGGTCTAAAACCTCCAAAAGGGCTGACGATGGGTCGCCCCTGAAGTCTGTCCCTATTTTATCTATCTCGTCCATCATAAATACGGGATTGTTTGTGCCTGCCTGTTTTATGCCCTGGATTATCCTCCCCGGCAGGGCGCCTACATAGGTTCTCCTGTGTCCCCGTATCTCGGCCTCATCCTTTATCCCGCCGAGGGATATGCGGACAAACTTTCTGCCCATAGCCCGCGCTATTGATCTGCCCAATGAAGTTTTACCGACGCCGGGAGGGCCGACAAAACAAAGTATCGGGCCTTTGCTTTTCTGGTGGAGTTTTCTCACCGCCAGATATTCAAGGATGCGCTCTTTTATCTTTTCAAGGTTATAGTGGTCTTCATCCAAAACCTTTTTTGCTTTTTTAATATCAAGGGTGTCCTTGGTGGTCTTGCTCCACGGAAGATCCACAAGCCAGTCCAGATATGTCCTGATGATTGCGGACTCTGCCGCGTCCGGGTGCATTGACTCAAGCCGGTCTGCCTGCTTTAACGCCTCTTTCTCCACATCAGGCGGCATCTTTGCCTTTTTTACTTTTTTCCTCATCTCGTCAATCTCTTCGGTTATCTCCTCTAATTCACCAAGCTCGCTCTTTATAGCCCGCATCTGTTCTCTTAGATAATATTCGCGCTGGCTTTTATCCATCTCTTCCTTTGCCTGGGATTGGATTTTTGCCTGCATGGTGGAGACCTGAAGCTCTTTTACGAGATATTCATTCACCTTTTCCAGCCGCCTGACCGGGTCTGTTATTTCCAGGATAATTTGAGCGCCCTCAACCTTGAGCCCGAGATTTGCAGCCACAATATCTGCCAGCCTTCCAGGCTCGTTTACGGTTTCTATTATCATCATTATTTCCGGAGATATAGCCTTGCCGAGCGAGGCAAGCTTTTCAAGCTCTTCCTTTACATTCCGCATCAATGCCTCTATCTCAAGGCCAGGCTGAAGCACAGGGCTTTCCTTGATTTTTTCAATATTAACAATATAAGTGGGTTTTTCCTGCGTATATTCCTTTATAACCGCCCTTGCAAGCCCCTGAACAAGGATTTTTACCCTGCCGTCAGGCAGCTTCAGCATCCTCATCACCATTCCAACCGTTCCTGTCTGGTAAAGATCTTTTGGCCCCGGGTCCTCATTGGAAATATCCTTTTGTGTTGTCAGAAAGACAAGCCGCTCTTTTGTAAGCGCCAAATCCACAGCGTTTATGGATTTCTCCCTTCCAACAAACAACGGAACTATCATAAAGGGAAAGATTACTATATCCCTTATCGGCAGCAAAGGAAGCGTACCCGGGATTTGAAGCTCCCCTTCTTTTTGCTCCTGTTTCTCTTTTTCGTCAGCCACTCTCAATCCTCCTGATGTATTAGGCTTAAGCCCCTTATGATTCTATTTCAATCTTTTTAGGAACCCCGCGTTTCTCCCCAATCCTCGGCAATGTAATGGTTAACAAGCCGTCCCGAAACACCGCCTTTGTCCTGGTTGTATCAACAGGGCATTGAATATCTATAATTCTGAAGATTCTTCCAAAACTGCGCTCCATACATACAAAATTTACCTTTTTTTCATCAAAACACTCATACTTAAGGGCCTTTATTGTAAGCGTATTGCGCAAAACGGAAAGCTCTATCTCCTCCTGCCGGACACCAGGCAGTTCAATCTCTATTATGATACTGTCTGCGGTTGAAAACATGTCCGCAGCAGGGGTATGGTTTATAGCGGCGCTGCTATGAGCGTCAACCTTTTCTGCCTCTTCATACAGGTATTGAAATATCATGCCGATATCTTTGCCAATCGGCTGATCCAGCACCTCTTTTTTGGGTATCTTTACCATAGTTGAATATAATACCGTGATGCGTTATACGTAAAAGATTTTGTTTTTTTCACGCTCACATATAACGTTCACGTATAACGGTATTTTTAAATCTTAATCCTCCTCAAAAAACTTCTAAATTCTTTGTTTATAGCAGAGTTTTTTAGAGCAAAAGACACATTGGCTTTGAGAAAGCCGAGTTTGTCGCCGGCGTCATATCTGTCTCCCTCGAATTCATAAGCATAGATAGGCTGTGTTTTAGAAAGCAATTTCAGCCCGTCGGTAAGCTGAATCTCGCCGCCCTTGCCGGGCTTGGTCTGTTCCAGGGCATGAAATATTTCGGGGGTAAGGATATATCTGCCGATAATTGCCAGGTTTGACGGCGCAGCTTTCGGATGAGGTTTTTCTACCATATCAACAACCTTGTATATCCTCGGCCCTATTTTCTTTGCCTCTATAATGCCATAATGATGCACATCCTTCATTGGAACCCGCTGAACTGCCAGTATGGTAAAAGGATGTTGCTGGAATGCCTTCATCATCTGTTTCATGACCGGAATCTTCGCATCTATTACATCATCGCTTAAGAATACGGCAAACGGCTCCATACCGACAAGATTTTTTGCGCAGTGAATGGCATGTCCAAGACCCAACGGTTTTTTCTGCCGCGTGTATGAGAAGTGTATAAGATTGGATACCTCCTCAACCATCTGCAATATATCTTTCTTATTCTTTTCCTTTAAGAGTATTTCCAGTTCAAAAGATACATCAAAGTGGTCTTCAATGGCAGTTTTGCCCATCCCTGTTACAATGATTACCTCTTCAAGTCCTGAGCCTTTAGCCTCTTCAACAGAATACTGGATTAACGGT
>JACRNK010000241.1 GCA_016234985.1 Deltaproteobacteria bacterium | reverse complement strand
TCTTATATCTGCGGAAGATATTAAATCCCGAAGCATCGGGATTAAAGAAGTCTTCTTGAAAGGAGGCAAGCTAAATGAAAAAGATGTTATTAATAATTCCAATAGTCCTTTCGCTGATGATATTTTCTCAAGTTATCGCAGCGGAAAAGAAGGTAAAGAAGGTCATCCACTATACCCCTGACGCCGAATATATGGGTCTGGAGAACCCGCTGACTAAGGCGAACCCCAAGACCCTGCCGGACAATGACCCGAACATATTGGCCGGGAAGAGGCTCTACGAGGCCACCTGCGCGGTCTGTCACGGCGTGAGGTCTGACGGCAAAGGCCCTGAGGCAGACGGTTTTATGACCCCCATCAGGCCGGTGGACTTTACCGACACTGATGCAATAGCAGCGTTAGACCAGGGTTATATCCTATGGAGGATAGATACAGGGGGCTTTGATGAGCCCTTTTATTCTGCCATGCCCGCATGGAAGGATGACTTTACCGAGACCGAAAAATGGCAGATTATCCTGTATATCTATAAAAATGCAGGGGTCTCGCCAAAGGGGAAAAAGTGAAAAGGAAAGCATGTCATTCCTGCATGTTTTTAGCAGGAATCCATGGTTTTCCGTTTCTGGATTCCCGCTCAGAGACTCTGCGGGAATGACATTATTTGGTATTTTTTCAATTTACACTTTACATTTTACATTCCACTTGAAAGTGGGAAGGAGGTGTTGAAAATGTTTAAGTTTAAGAGGGCGCTCCTGATAGCTTTAATTTTTAGTCTGTTTTGTATGCTTGGGGATATTCAGGTGGCAAATTCCCAGGGATTGATGGTGACATCAAAAGCAGTAAAAGGTAATATACCCGCAGACCCGAGGTCCCCTGCCTGGGATAAGGTTGAGGGCATTACCATACCAATGAGTTCCCAGATTATAGCCAATCCCAGGGCATTTGCGCTCCCCAAGGGTAAAAGTTCTGTGCGGCAGGTGGCTGTTAAATCCCTGAACAATGGGAAAGAGATAGCCTTTCTTTTGGAATGGGATGACATGACTGAGAATTCCATAGTGGATAATACATCCACTTACAGGGATGCTGCTGCCTTAAACTTCCCTGTGTCTGACTCTGAGAAGGATATCCCTTACTTTGGTATGGGGCATGGTGGAAATGATGATCCACATACGGTAAATATCTGGCAGTGGAAGGCGGACCTGGAGGCTGGAAGGGATAGGGTCGTTCCCCTTGGCGCAAGCTATCCGGGAGAGGGTTTGAAATATTCCATTGATTGGTATCAGGGACAAATCTACAATCTGCCGCCAAAAGAGAAACAGAGAAAGGGTCCTGTAGAGGATTTAAATGCCACAGGTTTTGGCACCCTGACCCTTCAGGACTCTCAGGATATTATGGGTAAGGGGGTCTGGAGTGGCGGCAAATGGAGGGTAATCTTTTATCGTCCTATGGTTACCAAAGATAAGGATGATACTCAGTTTAAAAAAGGGACAACAAAGCATGTTGCCTTTGCCATATGGGATGGGAGCAATCTGGAAAAGGACGGGCAGAAGTCCATTTCTACATGGCATGAGTTAAAGGTAGAATGAATATATAAAGCCGCTGAAGAGGATGGAATAATGGATAGAGATTATCTATCAGGCTGCGAAATTACTTCGCATTCTCTCAGCGGCTTTTTTTGTAAAACCCCCTGCCAGAATCTTTGGTGCGGAGGCAAAGATAGCGATGATGAAGATGTGGAATTTAAGCACCATGTCAAGAATATCACCTATGCTTACGAGAATGGATTGATAGATTTTAACAAGTTTAAGGAGTTAGCGCGAATGCTATATACACAGAAAAAGCAGGAGGATAAAAAAGATGGGGGCAAATTTTAAATTTGTCCCCTCTGCCGCTGCTTCTCGTTCCCAAGCTCCAGCTTGGGAATGTAGATGTCTCGGAAGCTCCTGCTTCAAAATTCCGAAGCTGGAGCTTCAACAGCAATTGCGTTCCCAAGCAGAGCTTGGGAACGAGCATAAAACTGACCGATACGGATATAGAAAGTGCAATTTCAGGCGGCGGCGCTTCTGTCAGCAAATCAACCCTCATGCCGTCGTTCGGCAAGACGCTTACAAATGCTGAGATAAAGGATTTGACAGCTTATTTAAGAAAACTTTGCAAGTGCAAGGGTAAATAGAAAGGTGAAACAATCAAAGGATAAATACCAATACTTTGAGGTTATTCTTGAGAACGGCCATATAGGCGCAGGCAACAGCTATGAAGCTAAAAGGTATATTGCAGGCAAGGACATATTATCTGTTATTTCTAAGGTGAGGTTTCTTCCAAGGATAAAGAAGAGACACACAATAGAGGCTGTAAAGTCTATAAGACCGATAACAAAAGAGGAATATGTTAAAGGAATGGCTGAGGCGTTAAAAAATCCTCATCTCTTCAGAGTGTGGGATGGTTACCGGTGCCCTATCTGCGGGGAGATGTTCAGGGATATCGTTAGTTTCAAACAACATATTGAAAGGTATGGCGTCACAATGGCCTTTGCAGGTTAAGATATCAAAGCGCATTAATAAAATGTAAGACAACCCTGAAACAAGTTCAGGGCAAGGTGGCGAGGCAAAATGAATGAGCTTAACAGGAATTATCTATACGAGTTGAGAAATGAATGCCAAACTATTGTCCGACTTTTAGAAGATATTAAGGGTTTTATTCAGGCAAACGATATCCACGGCAGAGTTGCTCACATGGATACGTTCAAAAATAAACTCATTGGCCATATGAAAAAAGTGGATGATAAATTGTATGCAGACCTTTCAAAGACAACCAAAGAAAAGAAGATAGAGATGGTATCTATCACCGTAGATGCATTTTCCACTGCAATGAATGGTATGGCAGAGAGGATACTGAAGTTCTTTGATAAGTATCCTATAAATGGAGATGCGACAATAAAACTATCATTGGAATTTAAAAAAGATTTTCAGACAGCCCACGAGGATATTCTGAAAAGGCTTAATAATGAGGCGAAGATATTATTTCCAATGTATGAAAAACATTGTTGTTAAATCGCTTGTATAATTGCTGTAAAGAGCATCTAATCTAAAGTCTTAAGGGGGTGATAAATATGTTTGGCATAGGAACAACAGAACTTATAATAATACTTGCAATCATCCTGATAATATTCGGAGTGGGAAAGCTGCCCAGCATCGGGACAGGGCTTGGTCAGGCTATAAAGAATTTTAAAAAGACATCATCTGAAATAGACATATCTCTTGAGGACGGGCAGCAGAAATTATCTTCCTCTGCGAATGGGCAGAAAGAAAAGGTTTAAAGGCTTAAGAGACCCGGGGATAGTCCGCATTAGGCGGATCAGATCTGTCCCCAGATTATGGCTCTTAAGAGGTCGCTTTTAATTCTTAATTGACATCTGACAAAAAAATCTTGACAATAATTTTTAAAGTTGTTATAGAAGCAGTGTTTTTTTATCTACTTGGTGAAGTAATAAATAAGCAGGGCGATTATTACAACCAGATTTACAGCAAGCCCGAGAAATATCAGATAATCGGCAGGGGTTGGTTTCCAGTTCTTAAACATAAGCAAAGTATAAAGCTTAAAAAAAAGATTGTCAAATAAATTTGAGGCGAGGTTAAGATGCAGGAAGAAAAGACAAGCAAGGCAGGCCCTATATTATTTGCAGCAGTGGTAATAAGCACATTGATATTCTTTTATTGGTTTCTCACCAAGCAGTAAAAAAATCTCAAACCTAAAGGTTTGAGTTACAACCTGTAGTAACTCAAGGCTTTAGCCTTGAAAATAACAAGGAGGGAAGAGATTCATTAAAACAGTTATCGGCTTTGTGGTTGCCCTGGCAGTGAGCGCAGTATTTTTCATAGC